>DATKLV010000340.1:0-11481 GCA_035542255.1 Desulfomonilia bacterium
TCACCCTCCCCCGATGGGTGGAAATAGGGCCAGGGTATCGCCATCTGCAAGTCGGTCTTCCAGAGAGGCATGACGCCCGTTTACGAATACGAGCCTAATCTCCTTCTCCGGTATGCCTATTTTCCGGACAATGTGGCTCCCGGTGATGCCGGGTGCATATGCCCAGGCATGTTCGTCAAACCGGTCTTTGCGAAGACTTGCAAAAAGTTTTACCGTGACAGGCATAGTTGCCTATATATAACACAAAGGAAGAGGCCTTTGTGCCTCTCCCTTTGCTGGGTCTGAACTTCACCAGTTAAAAACCTTGTCGAGATCCTCATCCTTGACCTGGAAGGTCACGTTGTGGGGAGCGATGGGCTGGATCTTGAAGTAGGCAGGCAGACGGTCCTGTTTGCTGGTGAATCCTGCGCGTTTGTTGAAATCCCTTTCCATGCCGAGGATCTTCTTGCCGTATTCTCCCACACTGTCACCCGTGAAATTGAGCCCGTAGCAGGCATTCAGGAGATCGAGGAAGGCCTGGAAGGTCTCGGGCTGATCCAGGATGGCGAAGGCGATGAACAGGCACATGCCCGTCGAATCAATAAATGCCGTAGCTATCTGGAGATTGCGCGAGAGATCTATCTGGCCTTCGGGTTTAAGGGGGTCGATAAACCCGCCCACCTTGAGGATGTTTGTGGCGACTGCATAACCTGCCGTGTGGTCGGCGCCCATGGTGGTCGTGGCATAGGTGACGCCGATGCCCTGTACGGCCCGCGGATCGTAGGCAGGCATGGCCTGGTTCTTTACCACCGGAACCCGCTCCACGCCGAAGACCTTGCCCGTCACGGCAGCGCCGCTGCCGATGATCTTGCCCAGCGGCGTGCCTTTGCCAACTTCCTTAACCAGGTTGATGGCGCCGTCGGCGTCACCGAACTTGAGCAGCCCGGCCTCCATGGCTACCCCGATGGTGACGCCGGTCTCGATGGTGTCAAGACCGATATTGTCTTCGAGAAAATCCATCATGGCGATCTTGTCCATATCATCGATGCCGCACTGGCCGCCGTGCGACCACACGGTCTCGTATTCGGGCTGTTTGGTGAGATAGTGGCCGTCTTTGTCATGATACGTACCGGAACAGCGGATGACGCAGCCCCTATGGCAGCCATGGGTCGCCTGGCCGCCGCGCTCGGTTTCCAGGGCTGCTTCTGTTTCTCCGCTTATCTTGGAGGCGCCGGCGAACCTGCCCTCCTTGAAATTATAGGTCGGATACCCGCCGGCCTCGTTCAGGATATTGGTCAGGACACTTGTCCCGTACGCAGGAAGAGCCTGGCCTGTGACGCTGTGCTTCTTGAGTCCGTCGGTGAATTCCTTGTTGGCCTTCTTGAACTTGTCAGGATCCTTGGGCTGCCGCATGGACATGCCGGTATCATCCAGCACGATCACCTTGACGCCCTTGGAGCCCATGACCGCGCCAACACCCCCGCGCCCGGCATGGCGGGTCGGCCTCAGCTCCATGTCGGTGCATGCGACCGAAGCGGCAGCAAGCTTCATCTCACCTGCAGGCCCGATGGATATACAGGCGATCTTGTCTCCGTATTCAGCCTTCATCTTTTCAACCAGGTCATAGTTCGGCAGCATCTTAAGACTATTGTCTACCGTAATTTTAACACCATCTTTGCTGATGAATATCTTGAAAAGGTCATTGCCTTTGGGTGCACCATCCAGGATGATGGCTGCATACCCGAGCCGGGCAAGGACCTGTGCAGGCTGGCCTCCGGAGTTCGCCTCTTTGATGCCTCCGGTAAGCGGGCTCTTGCACCCCACCGATAGCCTTCCGGACATGGCTGCTGCAGTCCCGCTCAGGAGTCCGGGAGCGATGACGAGTTTGTTGTCTGCACTTAAGGGATGGCACTCCGGAGGGACTTCCTTGAACACGACAGCCGATGTCAAGGCCCTGCCGCCCAATCCTGCATAGTCTGCCATCGGCGCTACGGTTGCCTTTGGTCCGCCTGGTGCACCCATATCTATCCTCAGGATATTGTCCATAGGGTCCCTCCACGCTTTTAATATTGTTGATGCTGATCAATAATAAGAATAAGGGCGTTCTCGCCGGAGGCAACGGCAAGAAGGGCAGGAAACAGGAATATTTTTTAGAATTATGCTTACAAGAGCATAATAAATGCCGTTTCTGTTATTTTTTGTTATTTTTTTCCTACTTTTTCAATCTCAGTAGGTAGCGCCGCCCTCGTCGTAGATCTTCCTCAAGAGCTCCCGGTCCACGGTGGATGCATCCACGAAGTGGTTCGGTTCGGCGCCGCAGTAGGGGCAGTTGGAGTCAAGGTCGGTGATGATCTCGCCGCAAATCCCGCACACGACTTCTTTCATGATTGCACTATCTCCTTTCATCATGTCTTTGCCAGCATCCTGTTCCCTTCCCTCGTAAGAACGATCTGGAGGTCATTTAAAACCCTCAGGGCGAACTGGGCCTCACACATGGACAGGTAGTATATCCATTTGCGCTGAAAGGAGCTGTCAAAACCCATCTTGGCGACGATATCGACTGCATCGATAAATCTCTGCCGCCATCGCTTGAGGGTCTCGGCATAGTGGACACCGATATTCTCTATATTATCAACCTGGAGCTTTGCATGGGCCGTCATGGCGTCGCATATGGCAGTAAGCGAGGGGAGGAGTCCTCCGGGGAAGATGTGCTTCTGGATCCAGTTGGGGCCGCTCCGATGGCTGTCGTACCTCTTGTCCGGGATGGCTATCACCTGGATCACTGCGAGCCCGTCGGGCTTTAGGAGACGGTCACAACGTTCGAAAAAACAACCCAGGTATTCGTGTCCCACCGCCTCCAGCATCTCGATGGATACGATCTTGTCGTATGATCCCTCTACCGTACGGTAGTCTTCAAGGAGTATTTCGATCCTGTCTTCGAGACGTTCCTGTCTGACCCTTTCACGGGCATAGTCATACTGTGCCTTTGATATCGTGATCCCGGTAACTCTGCATCCTGTTTCCTTGACGGCCTGTACGGCAAAACCTCCCCAGCCGCAGCCTATCTCCAGTACATGATCATTAGAGTTTATCCGCGCCTTCCCGATGATCATTCGTATCTTGTTCCTTTGGGCATCTTCAAGGCTCTCATCCGGAGATCTGAAGATCCCGCAGGAGTATGTCATGCTCTTGTCGAGAAAGGTCCTGTAGAAATCATTGCTCAGATCATAATGATCAGCGATGTTCTTCCTGCTGCCGAAAAGGGTATTTGCCTTTTTTCTGTGCAATCTCAGATTCCGGGCCCTTGTTATGGCGGACAGACAGATATTCCCATGGGAAATAGCCTCCCGGTTCTCGATAAGGAGCTTAAAAAGACCTGTAAGGTCGTCACAGTCCCACAACCCTTCCATGTAGGCCTCACCGAAGCCTATCTCCCCTCCTGTCGCAACTCGCTTGAAAAATCCGTTGTTGTTGATTCTGATGCGTTCCGTGCATGTCGGCTGCTTTTCTTTCCCGAATACGAATGTCGTCTTATCGGGAAGAACTACCTCGAGCCTGCCTGTCTCTATCCTGCAGAGCACCTTATTGATTACTCTCATGAAAAATCGAAAGGTAAGGTATTTCGACACCGTACGCCAAAGACCGCTACCAGGGTGAGAAGTTCTGTCCTCAATATCAATGCTCATAGAATCCGACCGTCCTTTCGGAGAACTGGATAATTATGTTTAATATAAAATAAAAACAGATAAGACAAATGCAACTAACTCCGGATGAATGATGTTCTAAGTAATCAAGATGTATAAGCATGCCCTTTTTGTAAAGAGAGCATCGTCCTGATCCGTGCATTATACCGTATATTAGCCACTCTACCCAACTGGATACGGGGGTCGATACAACTCCTGAGTATGTTTATCCACCCCGGAGCACCGAAGTGTCCTGCCAGCGACTCGAGCACTTGGGTCAGGACTCGCTCGGATTCATGATAATCCGTCAGCCATGACCAGATCTCATAGAGGGGATCGCTTGCCCTGGCAAAACTTGTGATCTTGACCACGGTGCTGCCATGCTCCTTGAAAGCGCTGAAACTCACCCAGCCCGATTCCGGATGGCCCTGAGGCGTCATCAAGGCAAATGATTCATCGTCCGCATAGATCACCCATAAACCGGTGCATACAAACCCTGCAGCGGTATGGGCGTTGATGAGCACCACCTCACCGGGTTTTATCCCGGTCCTTGCAGTGAAATAGTTGTTCTGGGGCGGCTGGAAGCATGAAAAATGCTCCTTGAACACCGCGATGGCAACAGCAGGCGGAGGATTCACCCCTGCAAGGCGGACATGGTATGTCTTCTCCCAGAACCGGCCGAATCCCTGGAGAGGGCCCATCAACTTGAGCCCGTCCACATTCAGGCTGATGGCGCCTTCGGGTACTTCGGAAACAGTTATCTTCTCAACTGGACGAGCCCAGGCTGCAATCTTTTTCCGGTCATATACAGAAACAGGTTCCACGGCTGAGGAGGACCTGTTACGAATGGCTTCATCGATACGTGTGACCTTGAAGATATCCTTGATATCACGGTTCAGGCCCACGGCCGTTACACTCCTGCCTCTGACTCCGGCACGCACGATCAGTTTAATGAGTTCGTTTATCCCGGAGACATCGATATGTTCGATTCCCGAAAAATCCAGGATGAGCTCGCTGCCGGCACCGGAGGCATTATAAGCAGCAAAGAGCTCTCCCGAGGCGTCACCCGTGAATACTCCGCCCAGGGCAATCAACCCTTTTTCGCCAAGCACACGATAACGCGGTTCAGGATCTTGTCCCATATCGGCCTCACATGACTGGTCATCTTATGGATCGCTAATGGTGATGATCCCCAGGTATCCATCGACGGTTACCCTGTCGCCGGATTTAATAAAGGCCAATGCTCCGGCTACGCCGGTTACACAGGGGAGGCCGTACTCACGCGCGATGATGGCACCATGGATGAGCATCCCGCCCCTGCATTCAATAATACCTGAAGCCAAAGGCATGATGAATGTCATGTCAGGGTACAGGGCATCGCATACAACAATCTCACCGGCATTGAATTCCGCAAGATCATTGCCTTCCCTGACCACTCTCGCCGTCCCGGAGGCAATGCCGCTGCCCGCAGGGTGGCCGATGAGCTGTCGTGCGCTTAACCTGAACCTATATGCCATATCTTCTTCACTGGGTTGTTCTTCCTGGACAGGATTGAAAGCCGGGTCCCTGAGAGCCCTTGGAATATCCGTATCATCGAGCTGGGGAAATCGTCCTGCCAGTCGCCTCCTTGCCTCGCCAAGGGATGCCTTCAGGTGTGACCTCATCCTTCCAAGGTAGATGTTGTCATCATCCCTCAGGCGATAACTCGAACGTGCCAAATGCAGCAGCTCACGGGCAAAGGGTTTTCGCTGTTCCGGGAAAAAGGAGAGGTAATACTCTTCGAGGTCTTCCATCGAATCGATGCTCGGCTGCCCTGCGGCATTCGATTTGAAAGCCAGCTTAAGAACAAACCCTTTAACAGACTCGTCCCAACGGTTGCTCGCCGGGCTGTTACACGAAAGATCGCCGAAGGTGTCGATGAAGCTCTTTATCTCGTTATTAAAGCACGGGAAATCAAGAGTGTCTCTGCCGCATCTTAAGGCATCGGCCAATGCCGGAGATTGCCTTACCTGCTCTGCAAGATACTCAAGCCGTTTGTTCCTCTCAATGCTGAGCAGGTCCGACGGCCTCAGAAGGTCCATAAACTCATAAGGGTCAGGGGGTCTCACCGTGTCATTATATACCCTGCCGAACAGGCGCATCCCGTGAGCGAAGGGAATGAAATAATTCCAATAGGCACGTTCCCAGGCCTGATAGGTCGCCGTCCTGTCAAGGATTTCACCCGAGAGCTCATCATTGGTCAAAGAAGCGAGATCAGTCCGTGAAAACGAGGCTGCCGTTTCAATCATCTCCGGGATGAGCTCTCCCTCGAGCCATATCTTAAGCTGTTTGAGGTCCTCGAAACTCCTGCTCATGCTGCCGTACCAGTTTCTCATGTCGTCTCTTTCCCGGATGTACATCACGGGAGTGGGCCTGGACTGGAGGGCATAGAGCTCAGCGCCGCAAAAAGTCCATTCCACATCGTGAGGTGTCCCGAAGACCTCCTCTATCTTCAGAGCCAGCCGGTAGACAGCCTGTACCTCCTCTCCGCTCAGAGGGCTATCACGGGTCATGCCTGAAGAAGGTTTTTCAAGATGGAGCCCTGATGCCCCGGGGGTCATTAACCTGCTCCGTACGGCATCTTCCTGCGCTAATACACGGCCGGTCATGCGATCGATTATCCACCGGGCAGGCTCCACTATGCCGTCTGCATACATCTGATTATGACCGTCCATCGCCTCGATTACAGCCTGATCTTCGTGTGACGGGTGTCTGCCGAAGACGACACCGGATACCCGGCCTGCCATGAATTCCTGGATGATCACCGCCATGGTTCCCTGACCCAGTCCAAGACCCGACTCCTTGCGGCCAAGCAGGGCCGTGTCGGACCACAGGGATGCCCAGACGAGGCGGATATGATCGAGTATGGAGTAGATACCCTGCACGGGCAGGTATGACTCATGAAGCCCTGAGAATGAGGAAACCGGAGAATCATCGTCCGTGGCCGAGGAACGTACAGCCACCTTTCTGTCGCCGAACATCTCTTCAATGGGTTCCCGTATTTTCTTGACCAGCGAGCTCGGCATGGCGGTATTCAAGAACATACCCCTTATACGCAACGATGCATCCCACAACTCCTCCCAGCGTATATCCTTGAGCTCCTTACGGCCAAGCTCCAGCGAGATGCGCTCAATGAGACCCGTGGATCTTGCATACGTTTCATAGGCATCCTGTGTTACACAGAGGGCCTTAGGCACCCTGATCCCCCTGCAGGAGATAACGCCTAGACGAAAGGCCTTGCGGCCCACCTTATACGGCTCTGCATCTGCGACATTGCGTAGTTCAACGATAAAGTTCATTCTTTCATGCTGAGCACGAGGACGTGCTGGAAGCGGCTAACGACATAATATCTGTCCACCTTAAGGCGCATCAGTGCACAGGTAGGCGACATGACAAAGTCCTCTAAATGAGGATGCTTGGAGATGTAGGCCTTCAGCAGGGCATCCTTCTCCGGGCCAAGAACTTCGTCCGCCGCACCGGTTGCGGTAACGGCCATGGCTTCATGGAAGTCGGAGGCATGATTGGTCCGGTTGTCTATGAGAATGGACACCCGGTGATCTTCCTCGATATTGGAGAATTTCCTGGTGGATCGGGTTGTGGCAAAGACCAGGAATCTCAGGTCTTCGGAGGAAGCGAATGCAACAAGATTTGAATACGGCTGGCCATGGTCGTTTGTGGAAACGACTGCAAGACCCTGGCTGGAAAAGAGGGCCTTTAATTGCAGCGTGATCTGCTGAGGATCGATGACCTTGACCTCTTTGGTATTAAAATCCATTCATATCCCTCCTGATGGGCTGTATAATCTCTGCTGGATATGGGAATCTTAATTCCTTGATGAGAATAATAAGCATCCGTCATGCTTAGTCAATGACCCTGTCGACCATTCTGTTCGTGTGATGATAAGGGGCTGAATAAAAAGGAACAAATGGAATTACGGATTATTGAGCACCTTGTTCAATTCCATACGAAGACTTGAGAGCTGGTAGGGTTTTTTGATGAAACCGGCGAGACCTTTGCCGGAGAAACGGTTGGTCGCCTCCTGTTCATTATAGCCGCTCGAGAGTATCACCTTGACATCCGCCTTGATGCGCTTGAGTTCATCAAAGGCCGCCATGCCGTCCAGAACGGGCATGGTCAGATCGAGGATCACGCATACGATCTCAGATGCATGTTTACGGAAGAGTTCAAGGGCCTCCCGGCCGTCGGAGGCTGTGATCACCTTGTACCCGAACCGTTCGATCATGGACTTGCAGAGATCGCGTACCATGTCTTCATCATCGGCTATGAGGACGGTACCCGATGATGGCATCCTCTCTTCATCTTCTGCTTCCCTTGTCTTTTTATCTGGTATTTCATCAGGAGGAGCTGTTTTTACCATTTCAGATGTGGGGAACAGGACCCTGACGGTAGCCCCTTGCCCAGGCACAGACTCGACCATTATGACCCCCTTGTGCCCGCTCACGATACCCAGCACTGCAGCCATACCCAGACCGCGCCCGGTGAATTTGGTCGTGAAAAACGGATCAAAGAGGCGATCTTTGGTTTCATTGTCCATGCCGCAGCCTGTGTCGCTGACCTCAATGAACGTGAATAAGCCGGGTGAAGGCTTTTCCTTGAGGCGGCTCTTCTGAAGACAGCCCTCATCGCATTCCATGGTGCCCGTGGTGACGGTGACGACGCCCGGATGCTCTCCAATGGCCTCCGAGGCATTGACGATGAGGTTCATGATGATCTGCTGGATCTGACTCGGATCGGCCAGGATGGATGGGAGATTGCCCCCCATCTGGAGATTCAGGGTCACGGTCTTGGAGATGGACGCCTTCAGCAGGTGGGCCATCTCCTGAACGAGTTCACTCAGGTCGAAGGATTTGAGGTCGAATCTGCCCTTTCCGGAATAGGCAAGCATCTGGTTGGTGAGGTCTGCAGCCCTCCGGGCAGCAACCAGGGCCTGATCGATAAAAGGTCGCGAGCGGGAGACGGGTGAAAGATCCAGCCGTGCGAGATCGAGATTGCCTAAGATAGCCATTAGGAGGTTGTTGAAGTCGTGTGCTATTCCACCTGCCATGACACCCAGGCTTTCGAGTTTCTGGGCATGCAGCAGCCGGCGCTCCATGTCAAGCTTCAGCTCTTCCGCCTTTTTACGCTCTGTAATGTCACGGGCCGTGATGACGACGCCGTTTATACCGGGATAATCGATAAGGTTGTTGCCTAGGGCCTCAAGATATACCCAGGTGTTGTCCGCCCGTCTGAAACGGAATTCAGTTTGTGATCCCGGGTTTGCATCATCATAGACCTCGGCCAGGTCTCTTGCCACATTCTCGATGTCGTCAGGATGTACATAGTCCAGCGGGTTCTTGCCTATCATGGATCCAACAGGATACTTCAAGACCCCTTCCATGGACGGCGACTCAAAGGTCATCACCCCGTTCTCATCGAGGATCACGATGATGTCGGACGAGCTCTGGATGAGAGAACGGAACCGCTTCTCGCTCTCCTTGAGGGCTTCTTCGGCTTTCTTGCGTTCGGTTATATCGCCCATGCTGCCCAGCATCCGCACCGCCTTGCCCGATGCACCCGGGAGGAAAACACCCCTGTCCTCCAGGAAGATATAGTTGCCGTCCTTACTGAGCAGACGGTACTCGGCATAGTACGGGCCGCACTTACGGATCGCGGCCTCAAGTACGACAATGGTCCTTGCACGGTCTTCGGGGTGGATCAGCTCATTGAACGCCTTGACATCGACCCTGTTAAACTCCTCAGGGCCGTAGCCGGTTACTTTCTCTATGGCCCCATGCCAGGTTATGCGGCCGGTGGGCACATCATAGTCGTACACGAGCTTTCCCGTCAGCTCGGCCATAAGGCGATACCGCTCTTCACTTTCTTTGAGCGCCTCCTCTGCTACCTTCCTCTCCGTGATGTCGCTCAACACCCCGTCATATGAGATGATGGAACCTGCCTCATCCCGGTGAACCACGGGCATATTGACGACCCATCGCACGGAACCACCCTTGCGGTAGATACGGTGCTCTATGTGTCCCTTATGTTCCCCCTTGAGGACATTTTCAAAATAACCACGTACCCTGTCTCTATCTTCTTCATGGACCATGGTGAACCAGAGATAGGGGTTCGTGTTGAACTCCTCCACCGTGTACCCTGTTACGGCCTCGCATGCGGCACTGTGTTCAGTACTAACGGCCCTGCCATTTTCCACATGGACCGTGTAAATATAGTCCGTGACGGCGGCAGCGATCTTACGATAACGCTCCTCGCTCTCGCGAAGGGCCTCTTCCATCCTTTTACGCATCGTGATGTCCTGCATCTGGGAGATGAAATAGAGCGGGGAGCCGTGGGAATCTTTAATGAGGGTTGAAGAGACGATAGTATGAATCACCTGGCCTTGCTTATGGATATAACGTTTTTCAAACGATGCGCTGACTGCTTCACCCGACAAGGCCTTTTGAATGAAATCCTGACTGGTATTAACATCATCAGGGTAGGCTATGTCATTTACCGTCATCGATTCCAGCTCATTCACGCTATAGCCGAAGATATCATGCATCTGGTTATTGACCTTCAGCAGACGGCCTTTCAAATCGACCAGGCACATGCCCGTGTTAGCATTTTCAAATGCCAGGCGGAACTTCTCTTCACTCTCCTTAAGAAACTCTTCATCCCGTTTGCGATCGGTTATGTTCTTTATGACCCCCAGGCCGTACATGGGTTTCCCTTCGGCGTCCAGTACCAGCCTTCCCGTCAGATACCCCCAGACGATACCGCCGCTCTTGGTGATATAGGTCTTCTCGAACTCTATGTGCTCAATATCCCCCCGGACATGCTCCAGCAGCTGCTCATCCTTGATGGTCCGTTCATCCGGAGGAGTGATGTCTGAAAGCCTGAGTTTCTTTAATTCTCCTTCCGAGTAGCCGAGCATGTCGCACATCGCCTTATTGGCCTGGATTATCCTGAAATCATCGAGGGAGATGACGACAATGCCGTCGCCGCTGTTCTCGAACACCTGGCGAAAGCGCTCTTCGCTCTCCCTGAGGGCCTTTTCCGCTTGCTTGCGGGCGGTTATGTCATGGGCAATGGAGAGAAGGTACGATTTTTTGTCGATCTTGATGGGTTTTGCCGAGAACAGCATATCCCGAAGTTCTCCGCCCTTGATCCGGATCTGGATCTCGGTCCCGTCCACTGAACCGGTTTTCTTCAACGCCTTTCCAATCCGTTCGTTAGCGAACGGATCTCCCCAGAGCTTCAACTCTGAAGCACTGTGGCCGACAAGCTCGTGGCGGGAGTAACCGGACCATGTCTCAAATGCCTTGTTCACATCGATGATGAGATCGGATCTCGGCTCGGTGATGGCAATGGGATCAGGGCACGAATGGAAGGCCGCCGAGAATTTTTTTTCAGATAACTGTAATCGCTCTTCCGCGTTCTTATAGCCCGTGATGTCCCTGAAGGTGACCAGATTTACGTCCTGGCCGCGGAACGAAACTCGCTGGCTCCTGGCCTCTAACCACTTCTCACGCTTCCTAGGGGTAATGATCTTGTACTGGGTAAGAAACCCTCCCTTGCCGGATCTGGCCAGCATTTGCTCCTGAAATGCGCGCTTAAAATCATCGGGCCTGAGGAACTGGTACATGTTGAGACCCTTGGTTGTTTTGCGGGGTCTGAGGCCTGCAAACCTATAAGCAGCTGCGTTGGCGAACAGTATGTTGCCTTCCCAGTCGACAACAATCAAGCCTTCCAGCATGTTCGTGGTAACGGTGTCGAACAGATC
>DATKLV010000341.1:0-12628 GCA_035542255.1 Desulfomonilia bacterium
GAAAGGCGTTGTCCGATGCACACCGGCGTATCGCAGAATTGGAAAAGTCTCTCTACGAGCGCGATAGCGTGGAAGGCGCCGTCAGGGGGAACGAAGAGCGCTACCGCAACCTTGTTGAAAATGCGCATGACGTGATCTGGGTCTTCGACCTCAATCTCGGCTACACCTATATAAGCCCGTCTATTAAGCGCCTGAGGGGATACACCGTCGAAGAGGCCATGAAGCAGAGGCTCGACCAGGTGCTCACCCCCGAATCCGCAAGAGAAGCCAGGGAGTTGTTCGAGAGAGAGCGAGACCTGGAGATATCCGGACATCATCATGGTCCCGACTGGTCCTTCACTACCGAGCTCGAGATAATTCGCAAAAACGGTTCCACCTTATGGGTGGAAATGACCATGAACCCTGTCTATGATGAGGCGGGCAGGATCAAAAATATTATGGGAATCACCCGTGACATCTCCGAACGCAAGCGGGCTGAGGAAGAACTGAGGAAACATAACGATCAGCTTGAAGAGCTTGTCAAAGAACGTACGCTAGAGCTCAGGGAAGCAAACGCGCAACTCAAGAAAGAGATCGCGGAACGTAAGGAAGTTGAGGACAAGTTACGTGAAAGCGAAGAGAAATACCGCGTCTATTTTTCACTCAGCAATGATGTCATGTTCTCTTATGATAACCGGTTCAGGGTCCAGAGCGTCTCTCCGAATGTAGAGAAGAATCTGGGATATAAACCTGAGGAGCTGGTCGGAAAGACCTTCCAGGATGTGAATGTGTTGCACCCGGACTGTATGGCAGAGGCCATAACCAACGCCTTAAAGGTGTTTTCGGGCGAGACCGTCTACTCATCCGTTTACGAGTTCATCACCAAAGAAGGTTCTCGTAAATTTGGTGAGGTGAGCGGTGTGCCCCTCAAAAGGAATAATCAGGTCGTGGGAGAGATCACCGTGGCAAGAGACATAACCGATCGTATTGCCATGCAAAGATCGCTTAAAGAGAGCGAGGAAAGGTACCGCATCACCCTTCAGAGCATGCCTGACGCTGTGAGTATCATGAGTATTGATGATTCCAGATATATCTATGTAAACGGTGCCTTCTGCAAGATTACCGGATACACCCTTGAAGAAGCCATCGGTAAGACACCATTCGATCTGAACTTGCCTGCAACATCAGAAGCGCTTGATCAATGCAGAGAGCTTTTGAAAAACAATGAACCGATTGACAGCATGGAGCATCAGTGCCTCAAAAAAGACGGAAATATCATCGATACGATCGTATCCACCAGGCCGGTATTCTATGGCGGAGAAGACTGCATGGTCATGGTCATGACGGATATAACCGCTCTCAAGCGAATCGAAGAAGAAAAGAAGAGGCTTGATATCAAATCCAATAAAATGGAGGCCATAGGGACTTTGGCGAGCGGAATTGCACATGATTTCAATAATATTCTAACCTCCATCCTTGGGTACACAAAAATGTCCATGCAAGATTTCATGGCCATAAAGAAAGAGGACAAGGACTTGAGCGTGGTTCGGAGCGATCTCAATGAAGTCCGCAACGCAGCTTATAGAGCGAGAGATCTGGTGAATCATATCCTGGCCTTCAGCCGTCATTCGGAAAAGGACTATTCGCCGATCACCCTCGGCTCCACCATCAAGGAGTCACTGAAACTGCTAAAACCGTCATTACCTGCAAACATCAAGATCCATGAAGATCTTACGGATTCACATCTTATCCTCGGAGACCCGGCGCAAATTCATCTGGTATTAACGAACCTTTGCACCAATGCGGCATATGCCATGGATAAAACCGGGGGTGAACTTGATGTGAGCATAAAACCGGTTCTTGTTGATGAGGAATCCTCCCTCAACCTGGATGTGCCGGCCGGTGCCTACGTGAAGCTTACGGTAAGGGATACGGGACATGGGATGTCCCCTAAGGTCATGGCACGCATTTTCGATCCCTATTTCACAACAAAATGGAAAGGGCACGGCACAGGCTTAGGCTTATCGATTGTGCTTGGCATTATCAAGAGTCACGGGGGGGCCATCAACTGTAAAAGCGCCCCGGGACAAGGAACCACTTTTGATATCTATCTGCCCAGGCATGAAGCCGAAGGAGAATCGTGCAGCGAACAACCTGAAACCGCTCATGCTGATAGGGACATGATAATCTTAAACCTCGATGAGGACCTGCACCACACAGGGCCGAGGAAGAATATCGACGATAAGAGAATTCACGGCAAGGAAAGGAAGCATTAAACGATCGGTTATGTCATACCGGTAATGGTCCGGGATGAAGTAATCAATGCATCATGCTCGTAAAGAAATTACTTAGTGTCCATCCGGAATTGTTGTTTGTTTTTCTTCTTGGGAGGTTAAGCAGGGTTATATTTCTGTCGACCATTCCGACAAGAGATCCTCGATCATCCACGCTTCGGGGTTTATGTAAACACAACCTTCGCGCTCCGGAATCTCACCTGAGCCCTTATCGGCAGTGACTACCTGCATCTTTGATGCATCGGAAAGAATACGGAGGTTGCTTACAATCGTCTCAATACGATCCCTGTCCCAATTATTTTTTTCAATCGTATGTTTGTGACGTTCTATGAGTTCATCCAGGGCCATGTCCGCAAAAACAGGATGAAGTGCTATTGTATAAGCAGGGATTATCGGCGACAAAAGATTCTCATGCTTTTTATGCTATATTTTGACAAACTCTTTTGTCGCATGTATACAACATGTTGATATTACTTGAGTGGAGTGACAAACTTTTTTCCATGTTCCAGAAAGTGCTGATCATTACCAGGGGAGGACAACCGTGCGAGAAAAGGCCGTCAGGGTCCTGGACGAATACAGGGGCAAGCTCCTGATCGAGGAATGGGGCATCCCCGTCATCGAGGAAGCTGTTGCAGCGGATGAGGAGGCAGCAGCTGCATGCGCCGGAAGGATAGGCTACCCTGTTTCCCTGAAGGTGTGTTCAGAGGCTGTCCTTCATAAGACGGATCAGGGCGGGGTTATTCTAAACATCCCCGATGTCTCTGCACTTAAACGATCCGCACGAGACATGCATTCCCGCTTCAAGAATGTCTCCCATAAACTGCTCGTTCAAAAGATGGCCCCCAAAGGTATAGAGCTCATCCTCGGCGCCAGGCGGGACCCCGTCTTCGGCCCGGTGGTCATGGCGGGCATCGGCGGCGTCTTCACCGAGGTCTTCCGCGATACAACCCTCGAGATCGCGCCCGTATCCGTCCCGACCGCCCTTGCCATGTGCGAACGCCTGCGGGGTGCGGCCCTCCTGAAAGGCTTCCGCGGCCAGGCCCCTGTCGATCTGGGTGCGGTGGCTTCATCCATTGCCTCACTGTCACGTTTGATTATGGAGCGCGGAGATATCCTCGATATCGATGTCAACCCCCTTATTGCACATGCCGGGGGCGTCATAGCCGTGGATGCCCTTGTGCGTCTCGCAGAAGCTCCTAAGACAGAAGCCGTGAAGCACCCAGCCCCCCGGACCATCGACCCCTTCTTCAACCCGAAGTCCTTTGCCCTGATCGGCGCCTCCCGGAGCTACGGGAAGGGAGGCAATGTCATCCTGAGGAACATGGTGAAGGCAGGTTTCAATGGTTTTATCCATCCCATCAACCCGTCGGGCCATGACATCCTCGGGATGAAGACCTACAGAAGTGTCCGTGACATCCCCGGCGTCGTCGACCTTGCCATGATCGTCATCCCCAAGACTGCCGTCCCTGCAGCGATTGAAGACTGCGCTGCCAGAGGCGTCCGTGCAATCATCCTGAGTACGGGCGGATACTCGGACATCGGCGCGAACGGCGAACAGGAGCAGAGGGTCCTGGTGAAGCAGGCCAGGGATGCGGGGATCCGCCTCATGGGCCCCAACAGCATCGGAACCATTAATCCGGCCTCGGGTCTGTCCACCTCCATTGTCGGGCTTGAACCCATCATGAGGGGCGGGGTATCCCTCATAGGCCAGTCGGGCGTCTTCTCGTCCGGGTGGGGCCGATGGATAGCCGACTCCAAGCCCTTCGGCCTCTCCAAGGTGGCGTGCATCGGCAACAAGGGAGACGTGGGTGAATCCGATCTCCTGGAGTACCTTGGTGAAGACGCCGAGACGACGACCATAGGCATGTACCTCGAAGGGATCAACGACGGGGTCCGCTTCACCAAGGCCGCAGCCAGGGCGTGCCGGAAAAAGCCGGTGGTGGTCGTGAAGTCGGGCCGTACCGAGGCCGGGGCCCAGGCCATCGCCTCTCACACAGGCTCGCTTGCGGGCTCCGACGCCGTCTTCGAAGCGGTCTGCCGGCGCACGGGCATGATCCGGGCCCACGATTCCGAATCCTTTTTCGATGTGCTCGCCGCTTTCGAGTCGCTCCCCTTGCCCCGCAACAACCGCCTCGGGATCCTCTCGATCACCGGCATGGGGTGCGTGGTCACCACCGATGCCTGCGATGAGTACGGGGTTGACCTTCCTGCATTGAAACCCGCCACAATACAACGGCTCCGGGAGGTCGTGCCCAACTGGGCACCCGTGCGCAACCCCATAGACATCTGGTCCGCGGTGGAGCAGCACGGGTCCCAGAAGACCATGAGCCATATCGCAACATGCCTCCTCGAACAGGCGGATATCGATGCCCTGCTCATCATCTTCGTTCTCATGCCCGAGAGCATCTTCGACATCGGCGAGGCCTTCGGCAACATCATTCAGGCGCACCGGGAAAAACCCATGTTCGTGAGCTGCTACGGCGGCACGGAAAAGGAGATAAAGCATATTCACGAAGGCTTCAAGAAACTCGGCATACCAAGCTATCCCACACCGGAGCGGGCCATCTATGCATTCAGCCGCATGGTCGAATATGCGCGCTTCCGGGGGTTCATCAAGCATGGCAATAAATAATCATGGCGGACTTCGAAAGAGAGATCCTTCGCTGGGCCCCTCATGAACCTCATTATCTTTTAATGATCCGAGTATCCGGGACATCCCGTAGCGCCTATAACTTTTTCTCACCAACTAAGGGCACGAAGAGCTAAGATCCGGGAAGAAGCTGCCCTTTCATAGTATCATTCTGAGTGAAACCTTCACGAGGTGAAGGTGGAACGAAGAATCTCGCTGTATCGGGGCCTGGGAACAAGGCTCGTGATTAAAAATGAGTAATCATCCTTGTCAGGCGGCAGCCGGCCAGGATGAATTGTGTTGCCTGCCGGACCCTTCGATGAGGGCCTCGATGGCAAGGGGCAGATGGTCCGACATGGGGAAGTCGATGACCTGGGCCTTCGTGATGATTATACCTTCGGATACCATGAAGTGGTCGAGATCCCTCATGGGCCTCCAGCTGGGATAGGTGGGCATGTTCCTGATGGCAGGGCGTAAACCTGTCTTTTGTGAAATGACCCACAGCTCGTCGCTGTCGGAGCCGCAGTTGAAATCGCCCATGAGTATGGTCTTGCAATCTAGCTCATGGATGATGTCGCCTATGTACATGGCCTGTTTGATCCTGTCCCTGGGGCCCAGCGACAGATGAGAAACGGCAAAGGCCACGGGCTCGCCCATGAGGTCGATGTGCATGACCATGAGCCCTCTGCCCGGGATCTTTCCCGGCAGCTGATGCCGTGAAATGGAGAGAATCGGGTGCCGGGAGAGGAAGCCGATACTGTGACGTGCAAAGACCAGGTCGCGGTTGACCTGCTCGGCCCAGTAGTCGAATCCACCGAGCTGGGCCATGAATTTCGTTTGGTTCCGGAATCCCGACCTGATACTCCCCGCATCCGACTCCTGAATGCCCACCATGTCGAACGACCTGGCAAGGTCGGATATCTTCTTGAGATTGACCAGCTTGCACCTGGACGGCAGGACATGCTTCCAGATGTTCTTCAGGCGTTCTGAAGATTTCGATGCCTTTATACAAACGTGGGTATTGTAGCTCAATATTCTAATGGGCCTGTGCTTTGCCATGTCTTAGCTGCATTCTCCTTGACTGGAACCTGTGTGCAAGTAAGTATCGGCGCGACACCTTCATTACATAAGCCAAAGATTCTAGCAAGGCCGATCTGCCGGTATTTTCTCGTTCACTGAAATCTTTTCTTCAACCATTGGAGAAGTTTATTCATATTTGTGGGTAGACCTCTCCATATGGTCACTCGGTAATTAACCATATTGATTGCAGGTAACTCTCAATATGCGCTCTCTCCCCCAGCTTCTTCAGGCGATACCTTTTCGCTGAAAAGCCGGTAAACCCAGATCTTGTAGGCAATGACAATGGGCACGAAGATGAGTGCAACAGCGGTCATGATGGCCAGGGTGAGCTTGCTGGAGGACGAGTTATAGATCGTCATGCTGTATGCCGGGTCAAGGCTGGACGGTATGAGGTTGGGGAACAGGCCGATGATGCCGGTGAAACTGACCAGCACGACCATAGCGCACGATGAGGCAAAGGCCATGAGGGCTGCATTCCTCGACAGGAAGACCTTCATGAGGATGAGCGATGCCACGGCGAAAAGGGGAAGGACGAAGAGCCCGGGCGTATTGATGTAGTTCAGGAAGAGCCCTGTGGCAAAGGCCGTGGAGACAAGGAACAGCACGGCAACTATCAACAATGCCACCCATGCCTTATCCGCAAGCCTGAAGGCCCGTGCACCGAGGTCGCCTCCGGTCTTGACAGAGACATAGAGAGCCCCGTGCACCACGAAGAGCGTCACGAAGAGAATCCCTGTCAGGATCCCGTAAGGGTTCAGCAGGGTGAGTAGATTCCCGTGATAGCCCGATGCATCCATGGGCAGGCCCTTGAAGATGTTGCCGAAGGCCACGCCGAGCAGCAGGGCGGGCAGGAAACTGCCCAGGAAGATACCGATGTCCCAGATCTTCCTCCAGCCGGGGCTGTCTACCTTTCCCCTGAATTCCAGGGATACACCCCGGATGATCAGGGCGAACAGGAGCAGAAGCAGGGCGGTATAGAGGTAGCTGAACATGAGGGCATAGGTCGTTGGGAAGGCGGCGAAGGTCGCCCCGCCGGCAGTGAGGAGCCATACTTCGTTGCCGTTCCAGACCGGCCCCACAATCTCGACCATGGCCTTTTTCTCATTTTCATTCTTCGCAACGAAATTATGGATCATCCCGGTACCGAGAACGAAGCCGTCGAGCATGAAGTAGACGGCCCAGAGGAGACCCCATAAGGCAAACCAGGTGATCTGCAATGTCTGGAGTATTTCCATGTCACACCTCCTGTTTCCGTGCTGTTACGACGCCTTTAATGCCCTTTTCCGGACCCTGCTTCGCATATTTCACGAGGAGATAAACATCGACAGCGCCGAGGAGCGCATAGACAATTGTGAAGGCTGCAAGAGACAGGGCGACCTGGCCTGCTGTGATGGACTTGGAAACCGCATCGGATGTCTTGAGCATGCCATAGACGATCCAGGGTTGTCTTCCCACCTCAGCGACGATCCATCCCAGCTGGATTGCGATGTAGGGCAGTATGATCGAGTACAGCATGACCTTGAGGAAAAAGGGGCGTGATTCAAGTTTGTCCTGCGTCGAGAAGTATACACTGAAGACGGAAAGCAGGAACATCAGCATGCCGAGTGCCACCATGATGCGGAAGCTGTAGAAGGTTATCCCAACAGGCGGCCTCAGGTCCCTCGGGATATCCTTGAGCCCCTTCACCTCGGCATCGGGGTCATGGTACGCCAGAAGGCTCGTCAGCTTGGGTATGGTGAGGAGCTCCAGGGAGTTTCTCTCGTTATCACTGTCCGTAACCACGACCATGCTGAGGCCAGCACCTTTCTGCGTATTCCAGACTGCCTCCAGGGCGGCGAGCTTGGAAGGCTGAACCTTTGCTATCTCGCCGGCATGGAAGTCGCCTGTGCCTATGACGAGTATCCCGGCGACAAGCCCGAAGACCGCAGCGGCCTTGAACGAGCGTTTGAACAGATCCACCTCGTTCTTCCTGAGCAGGTGCCACGCCGCCACACCGGTGACAAAGAAGGCTGCCAGCGTATAACCGGAAAGGAGCGTGTGGAAGAACTTGATCCATCCGTATGGGTTTGCAACCACGGCCATGAAGTCCGCCATCTCAGCCCGTTTTGCGATGAGAGGGTTCCCCATTATCTCCGTCAGCTTAGCACCCACCGGGTTCTGCATCCAACCGTTGGCCAAAAGGATCCACAAGGCTGAAAGGTTAGTGGCGAACGCTACAATCGTGATGGCCCAGGCATGGGTCTTATGCGACACCTTGTTCCAGCCGAAGACCCACACCCCGATGAATACCGATTCGAGAAAGAAAGCCAGCGTTGCCTCCACGGCCAGGGGTGCGCCGAAGATATCACCCACGTATTTGGAATATTCCGCCCAGTTCATGCCGAACTGGAACTCCAGGGTGATACCCGTGACAATACCGAGTGCAAAGTTGATCAGGAAGAGCTTGCCCCAGTACCGGGACATCCTGAGCCATGTTTCATCCCCTGTTTTTACGAAGCGCCACTCCATCCATGCCACAAGCACGGAAAGCCCCAAGGTCAAGGGCACGAAGATGAAATGGAAGGCACTTGTGACGGCAAACTGCAGCCTGCTCAGCATCAATACATCCATGCAGACCTCCTGCCAGATATATTACGGACATGGTCCCATGTTGGGACAACGTCCGTTACTGGTTAATACCAACTAAACAAATAAGCCTTGGTCATGGTAAATCAACTTTCTGCGCCGCGAGCGTTTTCAGGGTGACCTCTTCCAGGATGCCCCTGGTAACTTTCTGTAGCCTTCTCCACACCGGATGAACCGGACAGGTTTTTTGAAATGAGCACATACCCTCACCCATGAGGCACTGGTTCGGCATGATGGGACCTTCGATAGCCTCCACGATCTCGCAGAGCGTTATCTGCTCGGGCAGCCTCGCCAGCACAAAACCCCCTCCCGTGCCTCTTTCGGACTTTATTAGTCCTTTTTTAGCAAGATCCTGAAAGATCTTGGCCAGGAATGTCCGCGGCATTTCCATGGCAGAGGCGATATCACCGATCATTGCTATCTGGCCTCCCGGCTGACGTGCAAGATAGAGCATGCCCCGTATTCCATACTCGGCCTTCCTTGTCAGCGCCATCATATATTCATCCTTAATAGGACTAATATTATCCTTTTATACTAATCATAATCTCTCCCCTGTCAAGGGGAATCTTAGTGCTTGCGAGTGGCTCCTATCATGCGCGGCTTGACACTACAAAAGAAAGGGCCTAGACATTCGATATATCGATGACAATCGAAATGCACGGGAGCAGTCATTACCGGAGAGATGATATGCCCAAGCAGAAGACAAAAGATAATTGCATAGACAAGGATCTTCTCGTTGATGCTTTCAAAGCACTGTCCAACAGGAACCGCCTTGCCATCTTCGAGCAGATAAGGATGGGCTGCGCCAAGGCCGGCCTGGACGGTGACAGCCGCCTGGCAGTGTGTTCAGTGGCTGAATCAGTAAATATAGTCCCTTCGACGATCTCTCATCATGTTAAGGAGCTCAGGCGGGCTCACCTGATCCGATGCGAGAGGCAGGGACAGTCGATCCTCTGAACGGCGAATGAAGAGACCATCAGGTTGATGGTCAATTATCTCGTCGGCGAGGACAAACCCTGACCGGGATCAGGCCTCTTAACAGAGTTAACGCCAGTATATCCCTGCACTAAAATTATTTCACAAAAAGTATTGACAACAACGTATTGAGAGACTATTTTATATTTCGATATGTTTCGAATATTCATATTATCGATATTCTGCATGCTGGCAAAAGGAGAGGAACCATGATGCACGCAGAGACACGGAAACAAGGATCCGGGATGTACGGCTGTTGCAGGCCCATGATGAGACATGACTCCCGCTATTGCGGGGTGATGTTCGGAATCATGCTTGTCCTTATCGGAGCGATCTGGCTGGCAGCCAGAACTCTCTGGTTCGACCCGGTGCTGTTCTGGCCGGGCACATTCCTGGCTGCCGGCTTTGCCGTTATTGCCCTTACCCTTGCAAGGGAAAGAAAATCCCGGACGGATCAAGCGCAGCACAGAGAAAGGAGGAACCACGAAAACGCTTACCCAAAAATATGAAACAGACATTCTTCCCATACAAACAGTTGCACCATGGTGCTTCCGCTGCGGCCATGATAATCCGCCCGGGCTCAAGCTCCAAGAGAACCATTGTGGCTCAACAGGCATTACAGACAAGGCTTTGGAGGTGTATCATGATGGACAAGGCAGGAAAGGAAAAGATGTTCGGCTTCATGATGGACATGTGCTGCAAGGGCATGTCCGAAGAGGATAAGTCAAAGATGAAGGAGCAGATGGAGGCATCCTGCAAAAACATGGCATCCATGATGTCTCAATTCAAGGTTATGTGCAAAGACATACCCGAGGGATTCACGTCATGCTGCGGCCGGCAGGACTTCTCTCAATTCATGAAAGGCTGCTTCGGAAAAGAAGGCAGTGAAAAGGCAAAGGTCTGATACGACAATGGCTGATGAGATGTTACATGGCAGGATCAAGGCAAGTGTGCTGATCTATGCAACTTTAACTATCGGCCTTGGTTCATTTATCATGTTTTCCCTGTTCCTCTTCCTGGGTTCATTCACGTTATTGAATCTAGGACTGCATGATTTACAGGCCTTACTGTTTGATTCGATTCTCTCCCTCCTCTTCTTTCTCCAGCACAGCATCATGGTCAGAAAAGGTGTCCGGATGGGACTCTCCGAGCTCATTCCAGATGATTACTATAACGCGTTCTATGCCGTCTCATCCGGAATCACCCTGCTCGCCGCAATACTGTTCTGGCAGAGAATACCCGGCCCCATATTCACGGCGCCCGGGGTATTTTACTGGATGCTACGGGCCCTGTTTTTCCTATGCATTGCAGGATTTAGGTGGGGCGAGAAATCATTGGGATCATTCGATCCTTTAGGGGTTAAGAGGGTAAGGCGCCTCATCCAGAATAGGGGAACGAAGATCATGCCGCTGACCCTAAGAGGTGCATATCAATGGATGCGTCACCCGCTCTACTTCTTCTCCCTGGTCATGATCTGGTCCTGCCCTGTGCTTACCAGTGACAGGCTGCTGTTCAATGTCCTGTGGACCATATGGATCGTCATTGCCACGCTGCTCGAAGAGAGGGACCTGGTAATGGACTTCGGGGATCAGTACCGGCAATACCAGGCAAGGGTGCCCATGATCATACCCTACAAACTCCCTGCCCGGATGGATAAGGATCCTCTACCTCGCTGAGTGCGATGAACGAGTGACTGTTAATCAGGCAGGATAAAAATGTTGCAAATCCGTCATGGGTTTGGTACATAGACATTACTAATTTACTATTTAGTAATTTAGTAATGTCTAGAACAGGGAGACTGCCGACAATGAAAAAGGTGCAAGAGAAAAAATCGGATGCCGCCATACACAAGGCAAACATCCTGAAAGCACTCGCCCACCCAGTGAGGATTAGGATCTTCGAGGCCCTTGCAGATGGAGAGAAAACCGTAGGCGAGATCGTTCAACTCATAAAAGAGAAAGACGCCAACGCCTCACGCCACCTTGCCGTGCTCAGAGCGGCAGGGCTGGTGGCGACAAGAAAGGATGGGCTCAATGTCTATTACTCCAATATCATGCCCTGTCTCATCCCCGCCCTTACCTGTGTGACTCAGGCTGTATGCAACATTGCTGACGAGCACATGAAGGTCGCTGCATGCATTCGTAAATAATCAGAACGCTTCCCTTATAAAAGGAGGATATATGCACTACGGATCGATGGGTTTCATTGGAGGAGGGAGGATTACAAGGATCATTCTGACTGCGCTGCAGAAAGCTGGCAAGCTCACCCGGTCAATTATTGTGAGCGACACCAATTCTTTCGTCCTTGCAAATCTGTTAAAGGACTTCCCCGGCATCGAAGCGACAGGGTCTGACAACACATGGCCTGCCCGGTGCGATGTGGTCTTTATCTCGCTCCACCCCCCGGTCCTCATGGATGCCCTTAAAGAGGTCAAGTCTCTCATAAAGCCGGATTCAGTGGTCGTGTCGCTGGCCCCGAAGCTGACCCTGACAAGACTTTCCGCCATACTGGACAGGCATGCACGGATAGTGAGGATGATCCCGAATGCGCCGTCCATCGTGAATAGGGGGTACAACCCGGTAGCCTTTTCCCGGGGAACCCCGGTAGATGAGAAAACAGCACTGTTAAGGCTGTTCGAGACTCTCGGTGAATGTCCCGAGGTTCCCGAAGAAAACCTGGAGGCATATGCAATCATTGCTGCCATGGGACCAACCTATTTCTGGTTCCAGTGGCATATCCTGTCCGAGATCGGGCAATCCTTCGGGCTTACGGAATCAGCTGTCAAGGAAGCTGTTGCAAAGATGGCTGGTGGTGCAGTGGATACCATGTTCGCTTCACCCCTGAAACCCGAAGAGGTTATGGACCTCGTACCGGTGAAGCCCCTTGCAGAGGACGAGGAGACCATCAGGAATATATATAAGACAAGGCTGTCTGCCCTGTTCAATAAGCTAAAAAGTTGAAATCCTGAAGAGGGTCTTACTGTGAGGATTGCATCAACCCCCGGTATCATGAAGCGGCTTTCGTTCCTCGACCGGTATCTTACGGC
>DATKLV010000342.1:0-5986 GCA_035542255.1 Desulfomonilia bacterium
CCGGCACGGTATCTCTAGAGAATCTGTCATCACTTTCCTTCATCAGGAACACGGCAAAGCGGATCTTTGAAAGATTCGGCAAGCCCGGAAGTGGTCCTTCCCTTCCCCCCTTTCAGGGAGATTGATCAGCTGCATGAACATGATCGCTCCCTTGACATCCAGGTCCATATCTTTAAACTCCAGGAACATGCCTTCTTCAGGCTTGTTTCCGTCATGTATCTTTATCCGGCATGATCGCCCTATCCCTTCCCCCAGGGTCCTGCCGGGTCCTTCCATCAGTCTTCAAGTTGCTCCATAATCCCACCACTGAGGCATAAGCTCAATTTAACCACATAATATCAAACTCTTAGAAGACCGTTAAACCATGGAGGTTTTTTATGCATTGGGAGCTGTACCCATGCCTTAAACATTCATTCCTCATTTAACAACCCTTCTCACCCATTTTACAAAAACTCAGTCCGGCCTTGAGAACCACGCATGCGCACGCGAATCGGTCGCGGCTCTCTGCAGGTATCTCACCAGTAACTGCGGGCTGATGAATATACCGGAATACAACCGGTCTTGGAGTGCTGTACCCATGTAGATATAAATTAACCAGAGATAAAGACATTGATGCTCCCGAGTGCGGAGTTTTTTCGGAACGTGCTCCCGGGTGTGGAGGTGTTTTTTTAGTCGTTATGACTCCGGTATGGAGAAATGTGTGTTTTAAGCATAATTCATGTACCCATGGTACATGAGCATATTTGGCCTGTATCAGGCGGTATAAGTCGTATAATGTCCCCATGTATGTAGAGATAGTCCCAAATCGTAAAGCAAGGCCCACCGTTCTGCTGCGCATCGCGTGGCGGGAGGGGAAAAAGGTCAGGAAGAAGACACTCGCCAACCTGACAGACTGGCCTGAAGAGAAGATACAGGCCCTGCGGGACCTGCTCAAGGATAAGCAAACGAGGAAGAAAGGGGATACCCTTATCATTGAGAGGTCCCTCCCCTGCGGCCACATCAGGGCCATCCTCCAGGTCTTCCGGAAGTCGGGTCTTGATTCCGCCATCTCCCCGAAACCTTCAATACACAGGAGAATCGCCATGGCCATGGTGGTGGAGGAGTTACTCGGAATGCATGCACCAGGACTTGCATCTTCCATCCTGGATGAGACATCCATTGCCTATGACCTCGATATCGCCCAGATGACAATGGGCATGCTGAACGACACCCATGACTATCTGGATGGTGCCGGGGCCTCCATCATCAATAGACTCGAAGAGCATCTCCCCTCGATGCATGACACGATACGGGAACCGGCACATATTGCGTACAACAGCCAGGTACATACACTGAACGATCAAGGGTCGAGGGGCATCGTCATGCTGATCGCCCATGCCCTTTCACGGCATATGAGCAGCGCTCTCTCACCCATCCTTGTCCGTGATAGCCGGAAATCATCGCATTCGGATTATTCTGCCTCACCCACCCTGCGAAACACTATCGGCCGTTTTTCCATGTCAAAAGATAGCCGAGGGGACTGGGAGAATGGATTGTCAGGGATCATCTCCCATCTTTCTACCCAGGTCATGAACATCTGCAGGACATCATCCTCCAAGGGGGGCGCAAGGATCATCATCATCACCACACCCACTCCACTCCAGCTGAAGGCCCAAGAGCTCCTGGAGCGCTATGGAACAGAAGGGGTTTCGTACACCGGCCTGAAGGAGGGCCTTCCCAAGGAACCTTCAGGAAATGAATCCGGGTTCAAGCCTATTGCATTGCACGGGGATGACACAGAAGCATACGAAGATGAACCCGATCCGCCTGAATAAGTCCCCTGAGAACAGAAACAATGGTCGTTTTCATGAAGACCAAAAAATACAAAAAAAGGAGAAGTATCATGAAAAAGTTTATCATGGCAGTAATGGTAGGTTCGTTTGTTCTTTTAACCGGCTTGAATGCGCATGCCTTCATGGCGAGCTATACCTCGGATGAGTGGATGTCGTTCGCGAACAACAAATCCGCGGATACCTTCACGCTCAAAAGCAGCGACTTTAAGCCCGGCTCCGGCTTCATGATCACTGAGGCAATACTCAGCCTTTCATTCAAAGATGCTGACGGCCCGTTCCATCTTTTCAACTATGCGATGATCTCAGATGGGGCTTCCTCTTCATGGCATGAGGTCAAGAACGGCACCATGCTCATTCCCCTCTCTAAGGACGGCATCAACAAGCTCAACACATCAGGACAGCTGACATTCACGCTCACCCGGTTGTTCGGCTGTTTCACGTTCTCATCGGCAAAACTCACCGCGGAAACCTCCCAGGTTCCCATCCCTGCTACGCTGTGGCTTTTCGGACCGGCACTGATCGGATATCTGGTCATAAGGAAGCAATTCTGTTTCGAAGATCTTGTATCCTGATGCATCACACCGTGGATCTCATGGACGCTCCGGAATCTGCTCATTTTACTCCCGTGCAACCCCGACACTTGTAAATGAGAAAATTCATCTATAATTAACCATTTCTTGCATATCTCTTCAACGAATCTTCATCATTAGTTCACTCTTGCCTGATTTAATCATTCAAGAATTCAACTATAGAGGATCAATCATGGCAAAGATCGATATGCACGTACATACGGCCTTTTCGGAGCGCCCATCCGAGTGGTTTCTCCAGCGCATAGGCGCCAAGGAATCCTACAGCAGGCCGGAGCAGGCTTATGCAGCTGCAATGAAGCGGGGAATGGATTTTGTCACCATAACCGACCATAACCGAATCGATGGCGCATTGCTGCTGAAAGAACTCCACCCCGGCAAAGTCATGGTTGGGGTGGAGTCAACCACATATTTTCCCGAGGACCGATGCAAGGTTCACCTTCTCATCTATGGTATCGATGAGAGAGAGTTCACCATCGTCCAGAAGCTGCGTCACAGCATCTATGAGCTCAGGGATTATCTAAACAGCGAGAACATAGCCCATTCGGTGGCCCACGCAACATACTCCATCAATAACAAGCTCACCAGTTCACACCTTGAGAAGCTCATCCTGCTCTTCAACGTATTCGAGGGCATTAACGGCGCCCGGGGGTTTTACTTAAACAACTCCTGGATGGAGATCCTGCAGCATCTTACGCCGGCCCACATAGAAGCCCTTAAAGTCCGGCATTCCATCGAGCCTTCCGGCTCAGAGCCTTGGCGTAAGGCTTTTACTGCCGGATCGGACGACCATTCGGGACTCTTCATCGGAACCACCTTCACCCTCACCGACGCATCAAGCGTTGAAGAGATCACGGACAATCTCAGGAACAAGAGGATTACCCCGCAAGGCAGGCACAATGATTACAAAAGTCTCGCTTTCGGGATTTATAAAATCGCTCTGGACTTCACCCAGGCCAAGAACGGCAAGAGCCCCGGTTCCCTGCTGTTCTCCATATCGGAACAGCTTTTCAGACCACAGCAGCAGGATTATCAGGACTGCAACATAGCGAAGGGTATCAAGCCGCTAGCCAGGTTAAAAAACAACCGGATCTCCGATCTTATCCGCCTGACCGTGGAAGAGGTAAAAAAAATAGACCCTGAGCTTATCGAAGAACGGTTCGAGGTGATTTACGACAAGGCTTCCGATATAGCCGATGAGTTCTTCAAAAGAATCATCGAGACACTGGCCTCCGACCTGGAAACAGGCGATATCTCGAACATCATTATAAACATCTCCTCATCCATCCCCGGGTTGTTCCTCTCCCTGCCTTTTCTCTCAGCCCTGGGACATATGAACGAAAACCGGGAGATCATCACCGAAACCATGGATCGGCTGGGAACACCCCTTAAAGACCGCAGGAGAAAGATCCTCTGGTTCACGGACACGATAAACGACCTCAACGGCGTGGCCGAGACCCTCAAGGACTTTGCATGGATGTCACACCGCAACGGACGTACCGTGCATCTGGTGGCGGCGCTACCGGAGAAGGACAAAGGCATGGCGCTGCCTCCGAATATCATCTTCGTCCCTACCTTTTTCTCACTGGTTCTCCCCGAGTATGAGAACCTCTCCGTACACTTCCCCTCGTTACTCAAGGCCATTGAATTGATCGCGAAAGAAGAACCCACCGAGATCTTCATCTCCACGCCGGGGCCCATCGGGATGCTTGGTCTGATGGCTGCAAAGCTGCTCAAGATCAGGTGCACGGGTATTTACCATACCGATTTTACCAGGCAGCTCGAGCATATCGTCCAGGACAGCAGCTTGCCTGATCTGGTGGAACGGTCCATGCGATGGTTCTACTCCATGATGGATGTGGTTAAGGTCCCCACTGCCGAATACACCAAAATGCTTGTGGACAGGGGGTTCGAGCCCTGGAAGATCAAAATCATTCCCAAGGCGGTGGACCCTGATCTCTTCAAGCCGGACAAAGGCACAGGGCCTGAGATATTTGCCCGATGGGGGATCAATGACGGCATCACCTTGCTCTATGCCGGCAGGATATCAAAAGACAAGAACCTCGATCTTCTCTGCCGGGTATATCTGGAACTTTCAAAGGAACGACCCGACATCAACCTCCTCATCGTGGGCGAAGGTCCTTATCTGGAGGAGATGAGGCATGCTCTATCCCCCCATCCGCGCATCCATTTCACCGGCAGGATTCCCCGGGAAGAGCTGCCTCCGATATATGCGAATTCACATATCTTCGTGTTCCCGAGCACTACGGATACCTTCGGAATGGTGGTTCTCGAGGCTCAGGCCTGTGGTTTGCCGGCCATCGTCTCCGACGTGGGCGGACCCCAGGAGATAATCAGCGACGGACGGACAGGCTTTGTGTCCAGGAGAGACGATCAGCATGACTTGCTTGAGAAAATACAGACGATGCTTACGATCATCGAGAACGACCCCAGGGCCTATGCCAGGATGAAGCGCAGGGCCAGGCTCCATTCAACCTCACGCTACTGTAACGAATCACTCCTCGAACAGTTGGTCGGCTCCGGGGTTTATGATGGGATAGATTCGAGAAAACCCTCTGGTGATAAAAAAAGATTTGGTAAAAAGAAACTCGCTCCAGGCGATCTTCCGGCACGGAATATTGCCGGGTGAGACGCATGAATCCGGCGATCCGCCTGCGGTCTATAAGCTCCCCCATGCTGAAAAACCTGACCTGTGGCGGATCGCTCCGGATTCTTCCGTGAGTTCTCTCAGAGATGGTCCATGAATTTTCGTTCTAATCCCACATATGTGCTCGGGAAGGCATCCTTCATCTTTCTCTTTGCCGTGTCATGCTCATTTCTTTACCTAGTCACGGTTCTTCTGCCGGACAGGATAGTGGACGGCTTGAGATCGATGCATGCATACCTATCTTATTCCCTGTTGAGCGTCATGGGAAAATTTCCGACTCTGCACGGGACATATCTAATCCTTGGCGGTGTGTCCATTGAGGTTACCCGCGAGTGTTCACTCCTCTATCCGTCAATCCCGCTCCTTGCTTTCATAACAGCCTATCCATCCAGGGTGAAAGATAAGATCAAAGGTATCATCCTTGGGCTCGGTGCCCTTGTACTGATAAATGCGGTGCGCATCGTATCCATCGTCATTGCAGGGACATATTCGCATGAGCTCATGGAATACATCCATACGTGCATGGCAGAGAGCATGATGATACTCGCGGTGCTCTGGCTCTGCCTTGTGTGGCTTGCCCGGATCTCGCAGTCCACCATGGCAGCATATTATCTGAGCTTCGTCACAAGGACAACTCTCATCAATCTGTTCATCACGATGACCTGGCCGCTCGCGGGCAAAAGATATGCCTGGGCTGTCGTATCGCTGACGTGGTATGCATTGAGCTTCGCAGGTTTCGCCATAGGCCGGCCTGCCGAATCCTCTATCGGCATCAACTCGGTCAGTGCCGTCGGGCCCATCCTCTTCTCGGCATTGGTGCTCGCATCGCTCTCTCTCGGGAAACGGGTGGGTATCCTCGGCGTGATCACGGGATTCGTCATACTCTTCATCATCCAGCT
>DATKLV010000343.1:0-3614 GCA_035542255.1 Desulfomonilia bacterium
CCGGGAAGCAGGTGTGGAGGCAACGAACCTCCCCATGTCCACGGTAATGGATTACAAGGATCTCAGGAGATTCTCGTCGCTGTACAGCGGGTATCTGGGATAGTGATAGTTCTCACCCCAGCTCAATCCTGGTCCTCGCTATGATCTCGTCCTTCACTGTATCCGGCAGGTCGTCGAAATAAGCGCAGTACCCGGCCACCCTCACCACGATGCCGGGGTATCTACCGGGATGCGACCGAGCGTCGAGCAGCATCTCTGGGTCCAGCACATTGAGCTGCATCTCCATGCCGCCCTGGGCGAAGAAGCCTTTCGTGAGTGCGGTTATGGTGTCCAGGGCCTTCTCCCCCTTAAGGGCTGTCATGTCGAAGCGCATGTTCAGGGCGTAGCCGTTGGGGGCCAGCTTCGAATCGACGGCAGCCACCGAGTTGAGCAGAGCGGTCGGTCCCAGACGGTCGCGACCGTTGCAGCACCCCATGCTTGCCGCAAAGGGCTCGCCTGCCTTCCTGCCGCTCGGCAGTGACGGCGTCCTCCTGCCGAAGGCCACATGGGTGCTGGATGAGTAGAACCCCGGCACGTAGGGGCCTCCCCGGGTGTTGCGGTGCTTCGCCAGGGCATCGTGGAAGATGTGCACAATCATGTCCGCGTAGAGTTCCGGCATACCGTGGTCGTTGCCGAACTTAGGGGCCGAGAGCAGCTCGGCCCTCAGCTTCGGATCGTCCTTGAAGTCCTGCTTCATGGACTCGACGATTTGTGCAAGGGTGTATGACTTCTTTCTGAATACCAGCTCATCTATGGCAGCGAGCGAGTCCGCCGCATCCGCCACCCCAACGCCCTGGATGCCGCTGGAATTGTACAAAGCACCACCTGCGGTCACGTCTTTGCCGCTCTCCAGGCACCCCTGGACTAGCATGGACGAGAACGGGGTAGGGTGGAAGTCGCGGTTCGCCTTCTCGATTACCTGGATGTCCCTGATCAGGCGGGCCACCATGAATCCCAGCTGGGCCTTGAAGGCATCGATGATATGGTCCATGGATGTGAAGGCGGACGGGTCGGGTGTCAAGGCGCCGACCCTCACCCTGGATTTCGGCCGCATCCCCCTGTTGAGGGCCAGGATCAGGCACACGGGGATGTTGAAGAGGGCGGCATCGGTGGAGCAGAAGCTCTTGCCGGGGATGGTCGGCTCCACGCACCCCACGACGCCATAGTTGCGGGCTTCTTTGAGTGGATAACCGTGGGAGGCGAGCGATGCAACGGTCACCTCGTCGTTAAACAGCCCCGGCACCCCGTTCCCCTTGCGTGCCACGTCCAGGGCGCGCCTCACATAACCCTCGGGCGATGCGGCATGGATCCTGGCCATGTAGTTCGGGTCGCGCAGGCCTGAGATCTCCATGACATCGAGGAACAGGTAGGTCAGGTCGTTGACCGCATCGTTGCCGTTACGGTCCATGCCGCCCACCGTGGCAGCCTGCGCCACCAGGTATCCCCCGTGGTACTCGCTCGTCCTGCTGGAGAGCAGGAACATGTGTTCCGTGGTCTTGGCCGAAAAGCAGAGCAGCAGCTCCAGCGCTTGGTCCCTGTTAAGTCTCCCGGCCTCGATGTCGTGCTTGTAGTAGGGGTAGAGGTACTGGTCGATGCGTCCGAAGGACACTGCTGAATTGAGCCCTTCAAGGCAGACCGCCACATGGGTGAGCCAGAGGGACTGCAAGGCTTCATGCAGGGTTCCGGCAGGCTCCAGGGGCACCTTGTCGCAGATGCGTGCGATCTCCACGAGCTCATTCCTCCTGGCCTGAAGGGGCTCACGGGAAGCGAGCCCGGATGCCTCCCGCGACAGCCTCTTTGCATAGTCGGCAATGCCCTCGCATGCGATCAACGCTGCGGCATGGAGCTCGTCCGTCTGCTCCTTGAGGGTGTCGAGGTAGCCCTCGATGCCATGGGATATCATCTTGGCGTAATCGGGCAGAAAATGTCCGATGCCGCCACTCTCGTTGATGAGGTAGTAGGATGCGTCCAGCTGCTCCAGCATGAAACGGCCGAGTTTCGGGTTGTACCATCCGAATTCCCGGGCAGTCATGTTTCTGAACAACCAGTATGGGATCACCTTGAAGAGGAGGTTCAAACGGTCTGCCCAGGACAGTGGGTACGGGTTTGTCTTTCTCCTGCCCAGCCAGAGGATCTCCTCGCTCATGATGACCCCTGCAAGCTCGGGCTGCATGATGGCCGACTTCCTGAAGGAGCCCATGTTGCCCACGATGAGCTCGTCATCGAAGATCTTAACCGATTTTTTCTGGAGAAGGTGACGCAGGGCCTTGGCCTTGCGGATCACCATGGGCTCGGTCCTGTCGTCGAGTTTCTTGAAATATTCCGTGATGAGGAGCGCCCGCTCCGTGCAGAGGTTCACGCCATGGGAGAACAGTGCCCCCCTGATGCGTTCGAAGCGCTCGGGGGATCTTTTTTTGTCATCCGGTTCCTTCTGATCGGTGTGGGCTCTCATGAGCACCTCCCTCTATCAATCCAAAGAGTAACAAACCATCTCTAGAAGTTCACCACCGGCTTGATCTCGATCTCCGGGTATATCTGGCCCGGCTTGGGCGGCATGGAGTTGTACACCCAGTTGATGTCCACACACCCGAGCGTTATCCCCCTATGCTTCTCAAACCCGGTGAACATGCCCCTTACCAGTACGTCCTCCATGTCCATGGTCAGGCCGAACACGGCAACGGTTCCGCCCTTCTTCAGCGCCTCGAGTTCTTCTTTGTAGGCCAAGGGCGAGAATGTCAGCCGTGTGCTGTCGGCAGCCTGGCAGCCGATGAGCGGGATGATCGCCGGGAATCCGTCCTGGCCTACGTACGAGAGGAACTTGATGGTGTCGAGCCTCCTGAAAAGACCCTCGGCCCAGGGCTTCAGGATGCGGTTCCCTCTTGATTTAACGGCCGACTTTCCGGCAAGCGCCAGGATCGATCCGACGCCGATCCGGACCAGGGGAAGCGATTCCCTGCCATAGGTCTCCACCAGGTCCATGTAGTGCACAGTGTGGATGCCGAAGTAGGCGTTGTAGCGGAACATGGGCTTGTTGTTGAACATCTCGTAGTCTTCGCCGCTCCCTGTCCTGTGCGTATAGAGGGCCTTGCCCCGCCACAGGCTCTTGTCCATGGTCATGATGGCGAAGCCCGTCTTGGGGTTGGTCAGCACGTTCTGCTTGCTCATGCCCTCGGAGAACTGGCCCCAGATGAGCTTTTCAGGCGTCTTGGCCTGGAGTGCCGTGATGAGGGTGACATGGGGCAGGCCATCGGGGTTCACCGTTGCGATCAGGCCCACCTTTGCCTCGGGCTCGAACTGTTTCAGGTCCTTCTCGTCGAATCGCGCAAAAGTCTGTTTCATGCTCAACCTCACTTATCCATCCTCCATCACCCGCATGCCTCTCCCTTGAACACAACCACCGGAGGTTTTTCATCCGCAGATTCATACGGATGAGCCCTGCCCATGGGTCCGGTCAGATGGACGATATCAGGGTCCACGCCCGAGGCTCCGGCAACGGCTGCGAGGCGTTGTGCCTCCGCCTCATCCACCAGCTTTGTCTTCCTGAACACCCAGTCGATGCCCAGGCCGTCATATTT
>DATKLV010000344.1:0-3706 GCA_035542255.1 Desulfomonilia bacterium
CTCTCTATGATCCGGGTGCATTCCTTCGCTACCTCTACTCCGACTCCGTCGCCCGGTATGAGCGACAGGACAATCTTCCTCATGGAGTACCTTCCTCGTTGTTATTTTGCCTTCTTTCCTGCAGGCATGCTTGTTGCTTTCTTTACCGGTTTCTTCGGTTCCACCAGTGGCCTGACCTTCGCTGCATTGTTGGTGCCTGCTGTAAGGGCGACCTTAATCATCTCGCCCTTCTTCAGCTTGCCGATATCTTCAGGTTTTACCACAATGGTCTTTTCTTCCTTCTTCGCCTTCACCACGATCACGCCTTTCGCCTTGTCGATGGACATGACCTTGCCGATCACAACGTCGTACTTCGCGGCCGGTGCCTTGGCAGGTTCCGTAGTAACGACCACTGCCTTCGGCGCTGCAGGTTTCGCCGCCGCAGGCTTGGGTGCTTCGGCAGCAAAGGATGTTGTTGTGAAGCATACAAGCGCAAGTACTGCGATAAAACTTAACATCTTCTTCATTGCTCATGCCTCCTATGGGTTTTCGTCATATATTTTCACTACGCCCCGTAATGATTAAAGCACGATTAGGAGAAGATGAGAATAATTTTATAAAGTGAAATGCCACTTCCAGGCAGGCCTGGACTTTACTGGATGCCGACCATATCACAGTAGTGAACCGGGAGGTGAAAAATATGTATGGCTCATTAGCTCTCTACAACAGGATCGCAGATTATGGAGACATTCTGTACGGACAATGTCCCGGATACGGTTACTTCGGTGGAAGTGGCCCTGCAGGTTATTTCTTCTACGGAGGACATTACATGATGCTGCTCATCATCATACTCCTCATTATCGCGATATACCTCATCGTAAAAAATGCCCATTACAAGAAAGGCGGTGAGGTATCGGAAAACCCTGTCGATATCATCAAGCGACGATATGCAAGAGGTGAGATCACCAAGGAGCAGTTCGAGAACCTTAAGCGCGACCTGAGCGGCTGATCCTCCCAGATCATGATCAGATTCCGCACTTGACTTGAAGAGATCCTGAGGGTAACTCGCACAGCCAGGCTGCAGGCGGTAAACCACAGAGGCAGCTCTTGTGCTTTTTCCGGGTCGGCCCGGAGAAGTTCGGATAGAGAGTTCATATCATGGCATGGATAATCAAGGGCGGCCAGACGCTGAAATCCGACAGCCTGCTCCTTCTCACCGCGTGCATATGGGGTTTTGCCTTTGTGGCCCAGCGGCTCGGGATGCAGTACGTGGGCCCCTTCGGCTTCAACGGTGTGCGTTTCGGACTCGGCTGCCTTGTACTCCTCCCGCTGCTCATCACCACTTATCAGAAGAACGGGGAGAATACGGCGGACGGCCGGAAGCTGTTCTCGCTGCCGGGCATGGCCGGCGGGTTGCTGGCTGGATTTGTGCTTTTTCTAGGCGCGTCTTTCCAGCAGGTAGCCATGGTCTATACGACCGCAGGCAATGCGGGCTTCATCACTGGCCTCTATGTGGTGCTGGTGCCCATCATAGGGATCATACTCGGCCACAGGACGCATGCAGGCACCTGGATCGGCGCCGTGCTGGCTGCCGTGGGCCTGTATCTTCTCAGTATAACGGCTGAATTAACCATCTCATCCGGCGATCTTCTGGTGCTCATAGGCGCCTTTTTCTGGGCCTGCCATGTTCACCTCATCGGATGGCTCTCCCCCAAGGGCGACCCGTTGAAAATCTCCTTCCTGCAGTATGCAGCCTGTTCCCTTCTCAGCATGGCCGCTTCCGCCTTATTCGAAAAGAACACCATGAACAGCTATGTATCCGCAATCCTCCCGATCCTCTACGGAGGCGTGCTGTCCGTGGGAGTGGCCTATACCCTCCAGGTGATCGCCCAGAAAAAGGCGAAACCGGCACATGCCGCCATCATCCTGAGCCTGGAGGCGGTTTTTGCAGCCCTGGGCGGCCGGATCATCCTGGACGAGGTGCTCACCTTCAGGGCACTGATCGGTTGCGGGCTCATGCTCGGCGGGATGCTTGTCTCGCAGCTCTGGAAAATGCCATGGAGAGACACTCAGGAGATAGGTGCAGGTTAGCAATCATTATTTATTAACCGATCTCTAACTTTTCCCTTAAGTTGTCGAGGAAATCCTTTTTCACCCTCAGCGTATTTCCCTCCCAGGTAAGAACACCAAGACCCTTGAGCCTGTTGATGAGACGTGAAAACGTCTCCGGGATGGTGCCGATGGCTGAAGCGATATCCTTCTTCGCCATGTCCACACGGTAAACCCCGCCCGTTCCGTAATGCTCGATGATGAACCGGAAGAAACGCTCTTCAACATCATAGGTGGTGAGATAGAGTATGCGTTCAGCCAGGTACCGCTGTTTTTTCATGAGGAGCAGGATGAATTCATTGCGGAAGCCCTTGTCCTCCAGCAGCTCCGAAAAGGACGCCCGTTCGATGGCAAAAACGCTTCCCGCAGACAGTGCAGCGGCGCTAGCCGGGTAGGTAGTATCGGTGAAAAGGATCACCTCGGCGAATATTTCACCCTTCCTGATGATGCGGAGCGCTATCTCCTGACCGTCTGGAGAAGTCTTGTAGAGCCGCACGTCACCCTCCACGAGAAGGAAAAATTCATGGCCTTTGGTGCCCTCGACGAACAGGGTGTCCCCCTGGAAAAACCGGCGCTGCTTGCCTTTGGAAGCAAGCCTGACAAGCGCTTCCTCGCTCATGCCCCGGAAGAGATCGGTTTGTTTGAAGAGATCGACAAGCTCCATCCAGTGAGTTTACTTTTTCTTGGTCATAAGGGCAAGTCCCATGGGCTTGACCCAGGTCAAGGATCTCCTCTGGCGAAATGCCTATAAGAGCGCCATAATAATAACAGAGGAGCTTCGCTATGAAACGGATGAGAAAGATAATCGAGATCGATGAGAATAACTGCAACGGATGCGGTCAGTGCATCCCGGCATGCGCCGAAGGGGCCTTGAAGCTGGTGGACGGCAAGGCAAGACTTGTGGGCGAAATCCTGTGCGACGGTCTCGGGGCATGCATCGGCGACTGCCCTACAGGCGCCCTGAAGATCATCGAGCGCGAAGCGGAAGATTTCAACGAGAAGGCAGTGGAACACCATCTTGGGGGAAAAGGCCACATCACTGATTCGCACAAGGGGCCTGCCGCCCTTCCCTGCGGCTGCCCTTCCTCCTCGATCATGACCCTCGCTCCCAAATCTGAACCGAAAGACCAGGGTGATCAGCAATCCGTGGCTATGACTTCACAACTCGGACACTGGCCTGTGAAGCTCCAGTTACTCTCCCCTGCAGCGCCGTTCCTCAGGGACTCGGATATGCTCCTCCTGGCCGACTGCGCCGGCGTCGCCAGCCCCAATCTCCACAGGGACCTTCTCGATGGCAGGACCGTGGCCATCGCCTGTCCCAAGCTCGATGATATACATAAGCACATCCAAAGACTCTCTGAGATACTTGCTCAAGCCACACCCAGAACCCTTACGGTCGTGCATATGGAAGTCCCCTGCTGCACCGGACTTGTCCATGCGGCATTCGAGGCCCTGCAGCATGCCGGTAAGGACATCCCGTTGAGACATATCGTGATCAGTCGCACCGGTGAGATCCTGGCCGAGGAAGAGGTCCCAGTCCCGAAACGCAGCCGGGCAAGCCTGTAGACCGCTGCATCTTGTGTCTCACCCGGTACTCCTTATTATATAGGATACACGG
>DATKLV010000345.1:0-5503 GCA_035542255.1 Desulfomonilia bacterium
GGGGATAACCTTGTCCCCTTGAAGGAGAGGAATATTGAAATACCTTCCTGAGGAGAAGTGGATGAACAACAGTCCCAGCTATGAGGAACTTGGAAAGAGGCTCAAAGAACTCGAAGAAGAGCTGATCATAACCAAGGAAAAAGCAAATGAGAGCGAAGAACATTACCGCGCCCTCTTCGAGCGCTCCTTTGATATCATCTATGTCCATGATATGAAAGGCAGATTTCTCGACGCAAGCAATGCCATGGAAACCATACTGGGTTATTCAAAGGATGAGGTGCCTAATCTTACCTTGAGATATCTCCTTTCCCATGACCAGATGTCCACCTTGCTCAATACCCTCGAAGAACTCAAGGAGACCGGGACCCAGAAGAAAACCGACCAATACAAGGTACGACGTAAGGATGGCAGCTTCGTCTGGCTTGAGACGAGATCCTCGATCTTATACCACGATGGAAAACCCTATGCAGTCCAAGGCATAGCCCGAGAGATATCCGACTGGATGGCAGCGCAGGAAAGCCTGAAGAACAGCTATGAGCGCTACCGCACGATTTTCGAGAACACAGGCAACGCCACGGTGCTCATCAGAGAGGATATGACCATCCTCCTTGTCAATTCGAACTTCGAGAAGCTGTCCGGTTATTCACGGGATGAGATCGAGGGAAAGATGAGCTGGTTGTCCTTTGCTAAAGAGCAGGATCTCGATCGACTGAGAAACTATCACCAGTCGCGCCGTGAGAAACCCGGGTCGGCCCCAGAATCTTATGAACGCTGCTTTGTAACCAGGTCGGGTGAGGTCAGACATGTCCTTGTCCTCGTCAGCCTCATACCCGGGTCCGGTGAGAGTGTTGCAAATTATATCGATATTACGGAGAGGAAGAAAGCCGAAGAGGCCCATCGCGTGAGTGAAGAAAAGTACAGGACAATCCTTGAGAGCATGGATGAATCCTATTTCGAGGTCGATCTCGCGGGGAACTTCACGTTCTTCAACAATGCTGCCTGCAGGAGGTCCGGCCGCAGCCCCGATGAGCTGCTCGGCTTGAACTACCGTTCATACACCACACCGGAAACGGCGAAACGCATGTTTGAAACGTTCAATAGGGTGTATAGGACCGGAAACCCTGAGCAGATGGCGGATTATCAGGTTATCCACAAGGATAGATCAATCCATGACAACGAGATGTCCGTCGGGCTCATGAGGGATTCATCGGGTAAGCCAATTGGGTTCCATGTAGTGGTGCGTGACGTGACTGTGTACAAGCAGGCGGAAAAGGCCCTTCGGCAGAGCGAGGAGCATTACCGGACCATCTTCGAGAACACAGGTAATGCAACCATCCTAATCGCTGAAGATACGACCATCCTTCTTGCAAACTCCAATTTTGAAATACTCACCGGTTATTCCCGGCAGGAGATGGAAGGCAACATGAGCTGGACCGTCTTAATTGCAGATGATGACCTTGAAATGATGAAGCGCTACCATTACCAGCGCAGGATAGATCCGAATTCGGCTCCGAGTTCCTATGAGTTCAGGTTGAAGAACCGCAAAGGAGAGCTCAGGAATATATTCCTGACTCTTGCCATGATCCCCGGTACCAAGGAAACCCTGGCCTCCTGCGTGGACATCACCGAGCGCAAGCGCGCAGAGGAGCTGCTGAGTGAGAGCGAGGAGCGCTACAGAGGCATCCTCGAAAATATGGAAGAGGCGTATTATGAGGTGGATCTCAAGGGCAACTTCTCCTTTTTCAATCCCACGCCTACCCAACGGCTCGGTTATGATTATGACGAGCTCATGGGTCTCAACTTCCGCCAGTACATGGATGAGGAGAATGCTAAAAAGGTCTTCGATGCATACCATCAGGTTTACCTGACAGGGGAACCCCTCTCCAGCATCGATTGGGAGCTGAAAAGCAAGCAGGGCCAGAAAATCTATGTGGAGGCCTCAGTATCTTTGCGGCGGGATGCTGGCGGGGCCCCGATCGGATTCAGGGGCGTCGTACGGGATATCACCACGAAGAAGCGGGCCGAGGAAGCTCTGCGCATAAGCGAGGAGAAATATCGCACGATACTCGAAAGCATGGATGAAGCATATTTCGAGGCAGACTTGGAGGGCGGGTTTACGTTTTTCAACGATTCCCTGTGTAATGTTCTCGGCTATTCCCGGGAAGAACTCACGAGCATGAACTACAAGGTTTACAGCACGCCCGAGGCCGCCGGAAAGGCTTCCCAAATTTTCAATGAGATTCTCAAAACCGGTACTCCAAATACTATGATGGATTATGAAATAATCAGGAAGGATGGAGCCAAAAGGGTCATTGAAGCATCGATATCTCTGATTCGTGAGCAATCGGGAGAGGCGATCGGGTTCCGGGGTGTGGGGAGAGACGTCACGGAAAGGATCCATGCGGAGCATGCCCTCAAGGAAAGCGAGAAACGCTATCGTTTGTTGGCTGAGAACCTGCGTGATGTGATCTGGGTTCTCGACACTGAACTGCATTATGTCTATGTGAGCCCTTCCGTGATGCAGCTCAGAGGATATACCCCTGAAGAGGCCGTGAAGCAGACCATGGATCAGGTTCTCACGCCCGAGTCCTTTCAGAGGGCGGTTGATATCTTCACAAAGGAGCGACTGCTTGAGCTCAGCGGACACACGCACGGTAAGGAGTGGACAAGAAGTCTCGAGCTCGAGATGATCTGTAAGGACGGGTCAACCATATGGACGGATGTGACGGTGAACATCCTCTACGATGATACCGGCGCCCCCACGGGCCTTCTCGGGATCACCAGGGATATCAGCGAGCGAAGGAAGGCTGCCGAGTCCTTGCGAGAGAGTGAGAAGCGTTACCGCACCATATTCGAGAATACGGGTACGGCATCGATACTCGTGGATGGAGACGGGACCATCCTCCTGGTAAACTCCAACTTCGAGAAGCTCTCCGGCTACTCGCGCCAGGATATTGAGGGCAAGATGACATGGGGTGTGTTCGTGTCTCCTGAAGACCGGGACAGGATGAACAAGTTCCATGAAATGCGCGGTGTTGATCAGGACTCCGTGCCCGACTCTTATGAATTCAGTTTCTTGAACCGCGAGGGAGGGGCCAGGGACATCTTTGTCAACGTCGCACTCATTCCCGAGACCAAGGTACGCGTGGCATCCCTAATGGATATCACGGACCGGAAACAGGCCGAGGAGGAGATAAAGGAACGGGAGGCCAAATACCGCTTCCTGACGGAAAAGATGAATGACGTCGTCTGGACCATGGACCTTGACTTGCGCACCAAATATGTAAGCCCCTCTGTTGTCAAACTACTCGGTTATACGCCTGATGAGCGTGCGGCGCAGGATGTTGGAAATCAGTTGACGCCCGAGTCGCTAGCCGCTGCGACAAGGATCCTGGCATATGAGCTGGAGCGGGACGGGAAAGAAGGGATTGACCCCGACAGGACAATCACCTTCGAGGGTGAGTATTACCACAAGGATGGATCGAAAAGATGGCTGGAAAATAGGATAACCGGGATCCGGGACAATAAGGGCAACGTGATCGGCCTGCACGGTGTATCCCGGGATGTCACGGAGCAGAGAAAGGCCGCCGTGGCCCTCCGCGAGAGTGAGGAGAGATTCCGTGATCTGGCGAATCTGCTGCCTGAGACGGTCTTTGAGACGGATGAAGCTGGCAGACTGACCTTTGTCAACCAGAGCTCTCTGGAGCGCTTCGGCTACAGTGCCGATGAGGTCGCCGGAGGGTTGAGTATCTTCGATGTGATCACCCGGGACGATCACGAGCGGTTGATCGTGAATTATCAGAAAATCTTCAAGGGTGATCGGATCGGTTTGAACGAGTACACGGCCCGGAGAAAAGACGGCAGCACCTTCCCTGCGATGATCCACTCCACTTCCATCTTGAGGGACGGTAAACCTGCCGGCCTGAGAGGCTTCCTCATCGATATCACGGAGAAGAAAAACCTCGAGCACCAGCTCGTGCGTGCTCAGAAGATGGAGGCGATAGGCACTCTGGCAGGGGGCATCGCCCACGATTTCAACAATCTGCTCATGGGAATTCTGGGGAACGTGTCTCTCATGCTCCTGCATTTTGACGAGTCACACCCGTTCTTCGATCGGCTCAAGAGCGTCGAAGAATACATACAGCGGGGCTCCGACCTGACAAAACAGCTCCTGGGTTTTGCGCGCGGGGGCAAATATGAGGTAAAGCCCACCAACCTCGGTGAATTCGTGCACAGGAGCTCCGAGATGTTCGGCAGGACCAAGAAGGAGATCCGCATCCACCGCAAGCTCGCCGACGGCCTCTGGACCGTCGAGATGGATCGGGGTCAGATGGAGCAGGTGCTTCTCAACCTGTTTGTCAATGCATGGCAGGCTATGCCCGGAGGGGGGGATCTGTACCTCTCGGTGGAAAATGTGGAGCTTGATGAGGTTGATGTGAGCCCCTATGATATCAAACCGGGTAGATTCGTGAAGGTGACGGTTACTTATACCGGCATCGGCATGGATGAATCAGTAAAAGCCAGGATCTTCGAGCCGTTCTTCACCACAAAGGAACGGGGACGAGGAACCGGTCTCGGGCTGGCATCCGCCTATGGGATCATCAAAAACCATGGGGGCCTCATCTATGTGGAGAGCGAAAAAGACATGGGTACGTCATTCATGATCTATCTACCCGCATCGGACAAAGCAGTCGAGGAGGATCGCAGGACGAGAGGAGAGGTCCTGAAAGGGCAGGAGGCCGTGCTGCTCATCGACGACGAAGATATGATCCTTGATGTGGGCTCCAAGATGCTCGAAGGTCTCGGGTATAAGGTGATGACCGCACCCGGCGGCAGGCAGGGGTTAAAAGTCTATGAACAGAACAGGGATAAGATCGATCTGGTGATCCTTGATTTCATCATGCCTGATTTCGGGGGGAAAGAAACCTTTGATACCCTGCACAGGGTCAATCCTCAGGTGAAGGTGCTGCTTTCAAGCGGCTACAGCCTCGACGGTCAGGCCAAGGAGATCATGCAGAGCGGTTGCAAGGGGTTCATCCAGAAGCCTTTCTCAATGGCCGAACTCTCTAAGAAAATAAGGGAGATATTAGATAGTGACAAATGACTATATTATCCCTTGCCCTTGATTAACTCCTCCTCATAACCCATAGTGACAAAGTAGATAACCCTGTCAAAGAAAAGGACAACCTTGTTATTGAGCTCAAGGGCCTGGCTGAACTCATACGTGGATTCAAAGAATAATAACTCTCAGAAAGACTCTTTCAAGGTATAGAGAATGTTGGTTTTAAAAATTAATTTTCACCGGCACATTCGAATTGCTGTTTGTACCGTTGCCCAGTTGTCCCTCCCAATTTGCCCCCCAGGTCCAGACAGTCCCGTCGGTCTTGAGCGCTATGGCATGATGGTAGTATGCACTTACCATTGCCCAGTTCTTGTCCGAACCAACTTGGACGGGTACTGATCTGTTTATGTTCGTACCGTCCCCGAGCTGGCCGGAATAGTT
>DATKLV010000346.1:0-7324 GCA_035542255.1 Desulfomonilia bacterium
CGAGGAAACACTCTATGATGTGGCCCTGAGCGTGGGAGCCGACGATATAACGGATACCGGTGAGGCCTATGAGATAGTCACCGCTCCGGAAGACATCGAGGATCTGCGATCGGCGCTGGAGGCCAAGGGTATAAAGTACAATACCCTTGAGGTTCAGATGATCCCCCAGACCAATGTAACCCTTACCGGTAAGCCGGCCCAGCAGACCCTAAAGCTTCTGGATGCCCTGGAAGACCTCGATGATGTTCAAGCCGTATCATCGAACTTCGATATCAGTGATGAGGAGATGGCACAGCTGCAAGGATAATGATTATCTGCGGAATTGATCCTGGTACGAGGGCCACGGGCTATGGAATCCTCGATATGCGCACAAAGCCCTCAAGTCTTGTCCATATTGCACACGGGACCATAAAACCAAGGTCGGATGACACGGCAGGGAGACTCAAAGAGATCTTTGACGGATTGACGGACATCTTCCGGCAGTTTTGCCCCGAGGAGGTTGCCGTGGAGACTTCCTTTCATGCACTCAACTCCCAGACCGCCCTCAAGCTCGGGCAGGCCATGGGAGCCATACTCCTTGCAGCCGCAGTCATGAGGATCCCTGTATTCGAATACTCGCCCACTGAGGTCAAGAAGGCCACCTGTGGATATGGTCATGCCGACAAGGATCAGATCCATGCCATGGTGAGCACGATCCTCCACCTCCGGAAAAGTGCCGTCACATCAATGGATGCCTCCGATGCGCTGGCCATCGGCGTCTGCCATTCATCCTCACGGGCCATGAGGAGACTTGCATTATGATCAGCATGTTGAAAGGGCACGTGGAACACCAGTCCGGCACGGAGGCGGTCCTCATGGTGGGCGGTGTCGGCTACCTCGTGCACGTGCCTGCCGGGACGCACCTGAGCCCTCCGAACAACGGTGAGGTGACCCTCTTCACCATGCTCATCGTACGGCAGGACTGCATGGATCTCTACGGCTTCGTGGACCAGCGGCAGCGGGAGATCTTTGCGCTCCTCTTAAATGTATCCGGGATCGGTCCCAAGACGGCCATGAACATCATCGCTTCCGTCGAGCCCAATCGCTTCCTCGATGAGGTGGTGAGTGAAAATATCGCCTATCTCATGGGCCTGCCCGGCATCGGCAACAAAAGCGCCCAGCGTATCGTCCTTGAGCTCAAAGAAAGGATCGCCAAGAATTTTAAGACACAGGTCAGGGGTGCTGCCCGCGACATGGGCGGCGACGCGGTGGCAGCCCTTGTCACCTTGGGCTACTCCGAGTCCCAGGCGCGCAAGGCCGTCTCTTCCGTAAAGGCCGATACGGTGGAGGATCTCGTGAGAAAGGCGCTGAAGGAGCTGCTATGAGAGAGGATCTTTACGGAACGGCTCAAGGCAGGGATGAGCACGAGGTCGAAGCCAGAATCCGACCCCAGTCTTTGAAAGAATATGTGGGGCAGAATGCCCTGAAGGATAATCTCGAGATCTTCATCAAGGCGGCCAAGTCAAGGGGCGAAGCGCTTGACCACTGCCTGTTCTACGGGCCTCCCGGACTTGGCAAGACGACGCTCGCCCACATCATAGCTCACGAACTCCAGGTGGGCCTGCGCGTGACGAGCGGGCCGGCCATCGAAAAATCAGGCGACCTGGCGGCAATACTCACCAACCTTGAGCCCAGGGATGTTCTCTTCATCGACGAGATCCACAGACTCGGCTCTGCCATAGAAGAGATCCTGTACCCGGCCATGGAGGAATTCAAGCTCGATATCGTCATCGGCCAGGGCCCGTCCGCCCGTTCGATCCGCCTCGACCTCAACCCCTTCACCCTGGTGGGTGCCACCACGAGGGCGGGTATGATCACCTCGCCCTTGAGAGACCGTTTCGGCATCATCGGCCACCTCGAATTCTATACCAATGACGAGCTCGCCACGATCATCAGGAGATCGGCCCGTATCCTGGGTATCGGCGCCGATGAGGAAGGCCTCGATGAGATAGCACGGAGGTCCAGAGGCACCCCGCGCATTGCAAACAGGCTGCTGAGACGGGTGAGGGACTTTGCGGATGTATTGGGTGACGGCAAAATAGAAAAGAAGATCGCCGATTCGGCGCTTACCCGTCTCGACATAGACAAGACCGGTCTCGACCGGATGGACAGGAGGATCATCGAGACCATGGTGAAATCCTTTTCGGGCGGTCCAGTGGGCATCGAGTCTCTGGCTGCCTCCATCGGCGAGGACAAGGACACCATTGAGGATGTCTACGAACCGTTTCTTATTCAGAAAGGATATGTCAGGCGCACTCCCCGGGGCAGGCAGGTGTGCTCCAAGGGATACAAGGCGGTCAATCTCGATCCTGCGAACAAGCAGACAATAATGTTCAACGATGAGTAAACGCTTTCTTGTCATCGGCAAGGCATTGAAATACAGCAGTTGCAATAAGGTTGAGAGTGGTGAAAATAATACTGCTTGATGTTGATGAAACCCTCTATCCCAAAGGCACAGGGCCTTTCACCGAGGTGAACCGCAGGATAGATCGTTATGTGATGGCATCGTGCAAGATCGATCTGGATGCTGCACGGCGGCTCAGGAAAAATTATATCGAGAGCTACGGTTCCACACTGCAGGGGCTTATGCACCACTACGGTATCGACCCCGGCAACTACCTCAAGGATGTCCATGACGTGCCGGTTGAAGAACTCCTGCACCGGGACAAGAAACTCCATGAAACCCTTGAGGCGCTTGCATGCAGGCTGGTGGCCTTCACCAACGGTTCGTTGGATTATGCACGCCGTATCCTCAAGGTATTGGACATCGATGACGTGATACACGATCTCTTCACCATCGAATACATGGATTTCGTCCCCAAGCCGCTTCCCTGGGCCTATCACAAGGTGATACAGCAATACGGCGGATGCTCGCAGGATTACCTCGTGGTGGATGACAGCCTGGCAAATGCCCGTACGGCCCGTAAGGTGGGCATGGCGGCCGTCCTGATAGGGGTAAGCGACCCGGAAGGTATTCTTTTAAGCGTGCCGGATATCTATGAAATACCCAGTCTCGTATCGGATGCGTTCTGATACAGCTGTTGCAGGGGGAATTGAGAATGAACGTATTAGTAACCGGGGTAGCAGGGTTTATCGGATTCCACCTTGCCAAACGCCTCCTTGAAGACGGGGCGGATGTCTTCGGTATAGACAACATGAATCCGTATTATGATCCTTCGCTCAAGCGGGGCAGGCTCGAACTGCTCAAGCCCTTTCCCGGCTTCCGGTTCGAAGAGCTCGATCTCACGGACCGCTCCGGCATGGAGAGGGTTTTCAAGGAGGGGCGTTATGATGTTGTCGTGAACCTGGCAGCCCAGGCAGGGGTTCGCTACAGCATCGAGAATCCCCATACCTATGTAGGCTCGAATCTTGCCGGTTTTCTTCATATCCTGGAGGGCTGCAGGCAGACTGTCGTCCCGCATCTCGTCTATGCATCCTCTTCGTCGGTATACGGGGCCAATATGAAGATGCCCTTTTCCATTCACGATAACGTGGATCACCCCCTCTCGCTCTATGCAGCAACAAAGAAGGCGAACGAGCTCATGGCCCATACCTATGCGAGCCTCTACTCCCTGCCCTGCACCGGCTTGAGGTTCTTCACGGTATACGGTCCATGGGGCAGGCCCGACATGGCATTGTTCAAGTTCACCAAGGCCATCCTCAACGATGAACCCATCGACATATATAACTATGGAAAGATGCAGCGCGACTTCACCTTTATCGATGACATTATAGAGGGTGTCGTGAGGGTGATGTCGCTGATCCCCGGGCCTGATGAGGGCTGGGACGGCCGCTATCCCGATCCCGGCGGCAGCTTTGCCCCCTACAGGGTCTATAATATCGGCGGCTCGCGGCCTGTCGAACTCATGCATTTCATCGAGATCCTGGAGAAGGCACTGGGCAAGAAAGCGAAAAAGAATATGCTGCCGCTCCAGAAGGGCGATGTACCGGCGACCTATGCCGATGTACTGGACCTGGAGACAGCAGTCCGTTTCAGGCCTCTCGTGACGGTGGAGACGGGCATAGAACGGTTTGTCCAGTGGTACCGGGGGTATTACCGGGTGTGATTCGCCTGTCTGAGGATGACCTCGGAAGGCAGGTCGGCCTCGAGGATGAACTTCAGTATCTTGTCCTGGAAGTGCTCTGCACCGCCTAAGAACTCGATGCCCACCTGGGTCTTTTCAAGGACGTTCTCACACCTTACGGAACGCACCACACCCATGGTTTTAACAGGCCCCTGCGGAAGATTGATCCATATGTTGTTGAGGTTCATGCCCTCGATGAGAGGGGTCTTGTCGTTCATGGTCTCAACGCCCATGCCCTCTATGCTGATATCCCAGACAAGGACCTTGATCTTATCGGCGTTGAGGGGGTGGACGATAGTGGCTGTTATCGGCTCCTCGCCGGTTACCAGATATCTCAGCACACTGCGCCTGCTGATATATCGAAGAGCATCGGGCCAGGTCGTTTCCATGATGTTCTTGATGACATCCTGGATCTTCGCCGTGAACAGCATCACGTCGATTCCCTTGAAGAGGTAGAAGGGATAGACCATATCGATCTGAGGTTCAAAGGGGAGCCTGAGATCGGATATCCTTACGATGCGAAGTACCATGTTGTCCTGCTCGGGCCTTAGATAGAAGAACTCGGCAGGTATGGCTTTCTGACGGTGAATCATGAGCATATCGCCGAATCCCCTGGAGAGCGACTTGATATTGTCAAAGATCTGGAAGATCTGGTCTCTGTCGGTGATGATCCTCCCCGTATCCGGTATGGCCTCATTGAGCTGTGCGAAGGCCTCGATGGGAGTATCTGCCGGTGAAAAATCTATACCCACGCGGGAGGGGACACCCGTGCCCAGGTATGCGACACGGCCCTGAATCTCGGTGGCGATGATCTTGCCTTTCTTTTCGAGGGTCTGTATATCGATCTGCGTACCCTCCTGGAGCAATGAGAATCCATCGGCCACGAGTATGCCTATGCCCCCTATGGAAATATCCACCACAGGGAACAGGAAAGATCGATCCCCGATCTTTGTCCTGGCATGGAGTTCTTCCCAGGAACGGGTTTGTTTTCTTTTACTTTCTCTCTTTTCCATCTAAGGCTCTCATCGGAAAGCCGAGAGGGAAAACTTTAGAAAGGGTCATTTCCCCTTGTATGTCGGTTTTCTCTTTTCCATGAATCCCGTCATGGTTTCCGCCAGGTCTTCCGAGGGCAGGATCATGGCACTGCGGGCCGAAACATATTCGAGGCCGTCGGCAATGCTCTTGCCGCGGCAGAAATTGAGAACCTCCTTGGCGCCCTGTACCGCCAGGGGTGCCTGCTGCGCGATCTCATCAGCCAGGGCCTGGGCGCCTTTCAGAAGGGATTCTCTGTCAGGGTAGACCTCATTGACCAGGCTCACTTCTTTCGCTCTCTTCGCATCGATGAACTTGGCGGTGAAGGCCAGTTCTCGGGTTATGCCCTGGCCCACGATGTGGGGAAGTCGCTGGAGCACGCCCACATCCGCTATGATGGAAACCGCCGCTTCACGGAGAGAGATTTTCGCATCTTCAGCGGCAAGTCTGATGTCGCACGCGGAGCCAAGGTCCAGGGCCGCACCGATGCAGAAGCCGTGGTAACAGCAGATAACGGGTTTGGAGCATTTTTCCACACAGGTCATGGCATCCTGCAGGGGGAAGATGTCATGGAAGAGCTTCACCTTTCCTTTGGCGCTCATGTCCCAGTTTTTCAGTGTGGATATCAGCGGCGCCATGCCCATGAGGTCGATGCCCGTGCTGAAGTCCTTTCCTTCCCCGGCAATGACGGCAACCCGGATATCATCTTCTCTGTCGATGTCTGCGAAGATGCGGATTATCTCGGTCCATGCATCGGGACCCATGGCGTTCTTCTTCTCCGGCCTGTTCAGGAACACCCATGCGATGTGGTCTTTCTTCTCTACTTTGTAGAATTTATAATCCGTTGTCATGTCACTTGCCCTCCTCTCTCTCCCTCAAAGGTAAATGGTTCCGCCAACAATGTCAAAGGTTAAATTCATACTTTAAGGTTTGGGCAACCCTGCTCATTGTCATGCCGATTCCGACTCTCTAGGGGCAGCCCTTGTGGTTGCCCTTTTTTACCATGTGTCATTCCAGCCCCGCCCGTGCCATGTCAGGCTACTCCACAACCTTCGTTACGCCGTCGGGCAGGGTTATCTTTCCCGCGCCTTTGAGATGGATAAGGCCCTTTCCCTTGAGTACGCCGAAGTAAATCGGGTCGTTCCCCGGTGTCTCGAAAACTATCTTGTTCAACAATTCGAACTTCAGGCCTCCGGTGCGAAAGGCGATGATCGAACCGTCGCCTGTCGGGCTGACGAGTATACCCCTCTCATCAAACGAGAGGATCTTCCTTTTCCCTGTCTTTCCGCCACTCAAAGGGGCAGGAGTGAACCAGCCCTGTGTTGTGAAATTATTCTTCTGTCTGGCAAAATAACCTATGACATCTTTGTTCGAATCCTTTTTCTGCCACGCCTTCCATTTTTCACCAAGCATGGCGGATGGGATCGTGAAGTCATCTTTCGATTTGCCTTCCCTGATGCTTGTGAACTTATCCTGAAGCTCCAGTGCTACTCTTGCATCCTTGGCAAGATCCGCATCGGGATAGTTCCTGATGAAAGCCTGGATGGATTTCTTGTTCAGAGAGTCCACCTCTTTCCACGCCTTTTTTTCCGGCGATTTCGCCGCATCTTCGTCTGCGGCCTGTAAAACAGATGCCTTGCACGGTATCATCAGGCAGAATATCAGGCAGATGACCACTGACCTTTTCATGCAACCCCTCCTGGATATGTAGGTGTTACCGGGTTAAAAGTTCATACCCTTGTTAGTATATCCACCAGGCGATTACCATACATATGACAAAGAGAAGAACAGGAAAAATTGATCAACAGCCCAGATCATTCCTTGGGATTTACCGGTAAGATCTGGGAATGATGTAGAACATTGGGGATTCTCCGCCCACACCAATAACGTGTTTTACATCCTTTTCGTCCTTAGCTTATCTCATCATAAGGTTTTTTCGCTCCTCGGATGAGCCTGAGGTGAATAAGGGTATCGCTGCGCCGGGACCGAGTCACGGTGTAGAGATATCGGTACTATTCCACAGGCTTCGCGAGCTGGAGGATCCCCATAGGCAGCTCGATTCCGAGCTCTTTCATCTCTTTCGTATCGACCATGATGCCGAGGTCTTCCTGGCGCATGACCGGCAGTGTCTCAGGCTTCACACCTTCCTTGAGGATCTTGACGGCCTG
>DATKLV010000347.1:0-13093 GCA_035542255.1 Desulfomonilia bacterium
CTGCCCCAAGCCCCGGCTTGGAATCGCACATCCGGGGTAAGCTCCTGCTCCCCATAAAGAGAAGCTGGAACTTCTCATCATAGGTGTTCCCAAGGTGGAGGGCCTGTTGCCCAAATTCAGAGATACTTCGCTCCGCTCAGGATGGCCTGCTGACAAAATATAATCATTGTCATCATTCTGAACCTTGTCCTGAGCGAAGCGAAGGAGAAGTGAAGAATTTCTTTTCTGCACATGTGCTCAAAAAGGCATTTGGGCAACAGACCCTTGACCTTGGGAACAAGATAAACTATCGTGATCGGTACGAAAGAAGCTCCTAGGGTGCCCTGTGCGCCCTCTTCCCCGCGTGTCCGGGGAATCTCACCGTGATGGCAAGCAGTGCTGCGATCCCCATGATGATGAACAGCACTGTCACGACTTTATGCCTTTGCCTTTCTCTCATCCACTACTTCCTGGATGAAACCCTTGAATCCCAGTGCTATGCCCGCTACGAGCCCTAACAGCGTGAAGTTGGGGGCCATGCCCAGTGTCTTGTCAAGGTACATCCCACCATACATCCCGAGGAAGGTCATGGTCACGAGCACCAGACTGTATGCGCTGATCCTGCTCAGCCTGTTGGCCAGTGCCCTTTCGATCTTGTCTTTCTTCTGTTTCTTCCGTTTCATGGCCTTCCCCTCTTTCCCTGCTTTCTCTATCCCTAGAACAAGTTCATGAAAACCTGATGCGCCGGACCCGTGTTGATGCCTATCAGGGTGACAACCAGGACGAACACCGCGGTCGCTTCTGCCTTGGTAAGACCAAGAACCTTGTAGGTGAACCTGATCCCGATCCCGATCATGAACAGGCAACCCATTACGATCCACAGTGTCATCATTGTCTTTCCCTCCTTGGGGTTTGTTTTTTTTCTTTCTACCCTCTATAGGCAAGGGCCGTGCCAGAGGGCACACCTTTCTATCTTATTGATATTATGTAATAATATAATTTTAAAAAAGTCCCGAGCCTGCCATTATGTCATACAGTCGCTCTCCGACAACCCGGCCCTGTACAAATTGTCAAAACCGCCTATCTATAATGATCATCCCGTGTCAGAATGACAAAGTGATAAAATAATTGTGAGGCTGTCATGGATCATGTAATAAATATTGAGTATTGAGACTACTGAGCATGACGGAATGGATGTATGAAAAACCGCAGACATCCTTTTGGGGAGTAAAAAAACCTTGAAGTCGGCATCGTTCCCCCAGCAGGCAGGCATCTCCCGGCTGAGTCTTTTCCTGGCACTTTCCAGGACGCCGCATCTCTTGCTGGATCTTGCATCCCCTGGCCTGGCTGCCCTTCTCTGCACTAGGGCTTTCCCACCTCTCGATGTCCTTGCCCTTGGTTTGATAACCGCGTTCTCAGGATATACAGCGGTCTATTCGCTCAATGATCTGATCGATTACCGGGTTGACCGGGAGACGACAATCACGGCCGGCACTTCTTCCGCACCGAAAGCCGACCTCGACAGCATGCTGGTGCGCCATCCGCTGGCCCAGGGGATGCTGAGCTTCCGGGAGGGTCTGTCTTGGACCGTGTCCTGGGCATGTCTTGCACTCATCGGCGCCTTTTTTCTCAACCCGGTATGCCTGACCATATTCCTCGCAGCCTGCCTGCTTGAGGTTGCTTACTGCTTTCTCCTGAAGGTAACATACCTACGGAGCATCATCAGCGGGATCGTAAAGACCTCGGGGCCCATGGCAGCCGTCTTTGCTGTGAACCCGAGCCCTTCCCTCCCCTACGTGGCCGTCATCTTCATATGGCTCTTTTTCTGGGAGATCGGGGGCCAGAACGTACCCAATGACCTGTCGGATCTCGATACCGACCTGGAGATCAAGGCCCGCACCATACCAGTGCGCTTCGGTACCGACGGATCGATCATGATCATTCTCTCATCTCTGGTGATTGCCCTGTTCATGAGTCTTGCCGTGTTCCGGTTCACGCCCAAGCCCTTAAGCCCCCTCTACCTCCTTGGCGCACTTGCCGCAGGGTTTTATTTTCTCATGCTCCCGGGCCTGAACCTTTTTCGCAGGAGATCGCCGGAGGATGCCTTTCGCCTATTCAACCGGGCCAGTTACTACCCATTGTCCATGCTCGCGATAACCATGCTGAGCTGGGCAATTGCATGAATATTTTGCATTTGACGGGTAAGGGTCTTACCGTGCCTTGTCAGGAAAGGACGATATGAAGGAATTCGACACGGAGTCTCTGGCTTCATTCAACGGCAAAGACGGAAAGCCTGCATACGTGGCGCACAAAGGCAAGGTCATCGATGTAACAACGAGCAAGCTCTGGAAGTCGGGCCAACACATGAAACGCCACCAGGCGGGCAGTGACCTCACCATGGATATCCCGGCCGCACCTCACGGACCTGAGGTCTTAGGCAAGTATCCCCAGGTGGGTACCCTGAAGAAGGAAATAACTGATGCAGAATCCCTGCCCAACCCTCTGGAAACCTTGCTGAATAGGTATCCCGTCCTGCGCAGGCACCCTCACCCCATACTGGTCCACTTCCCCATCGTTTTCATGATCTCGCCCGCCCTCTTCTGCCTGCTCTATCTCATCACCGATGTAAAATCGTTCGAGACCACTGCATTCCACTGCCTGGGGGCCGGCATCCTCTTTTCCGTCCCTGCCATACTGACCGGCTTTTTAACCTGGTGGATCAATTACCAGGCAAGACCCATGAGACCCGTGAGGATAAAGATCATCTTCACCATTATGCTCATGGCGGTTTCTCTGGTGGTTTTTCTCTGGCGGATCATGTTTCCGGACGATTTCCTCTCTTTCAACAAGGAAGGCATCCTCTATTTCCTGCTCGTCCTGTCCCTGGTGCCGATCGTGTCGGTCATCGGATGGTACGGCGCCACCCTGACATTCCCGCGTGAGACATAGTGCATGTCATCCGGGAACCAAGGTATTGTATCAATGCCTCTGGTTTGAAGAATAGTTTCGTAGGATGAAGATAATTTACCGGGATCTTCCTGTTCCTTATCGCTTGAAGGCGAACCCGATGATCTCCAGCTTTTCATGCTCAAGGCAGTCCCCTAATTCCAGGCCGGCCCTGTTCATGGCCTGCTTCAGGTCACGGCTGTGAAACCTGTTTTCTCTTGGATGGAGGAGGATGTGCCTGGTGATAAGATTCTGGTAGAGAGACGGGTAGAGCTCCTCGAAAAAGTAGATGCCGCCCTTCTTCAGCACCCTGACGATCTCCGAGAGGGCAAGCTGCCAGTCCGGGATGTGGTGGAGAACCCCGAACCCGAAGACTGCATCCATGGAGTCGTCACGGTGCGGCAAACGGATCGCATCGCCCACAAAGAATGATATCCCTTCCCTCTCTCCGGGCGAGAGGTATTTCAGCGCCTTGTGTATCATCCTGGTGTCCAGGTCCATGGCATGGAGAGCGGCCGGATTGAACAAGGTCTTGATAAGACCGGAACCGGCTCCCCTGCCGCACCCCACCTCCAGCACGCGGGCGCCTTGTTCGAGCATTACCCTCTTCTTCAGCCAGCTTATCTCCAGGTGCTGCTGGAGAGGCCGAATCGGATTGTTGACCGCCCAGCGCTCGGCCCAGTTCAGCTTCATGGCTTAATCCCCGTGTAGATAATAGCGATCCCGTTGGTGAGCCTCTTGTATGTTACCCCTGTAAAACCCGCCGCCTGCAGCATGGCTGCAAATGCATCCGGGGAGGGAAACATGCGGATGGACTCGGGAAGATAGAGGTAGGCATCGCGGTTCCCTGCGAGGAGCCTGCCGGCAAAAGGCATGAGCCGGAAGGAATAGAAGTCGTAGAGGAAGCGGAACCAGGGTGAGGTGGGCAGAGAGAATTCCAGGCACATCATCCTGCCGCCCGGCTTGAGGATGCGGTGCATCTCAGCAAGGCCCTTATCCATGCGTGTCACATTCCTGATTCCGAACCCGATCATGGCAGCATCGAACCTGTCGGACGGAAGGGAAAGGGCTTCTGCATCGCCTAAAACGAAGCGCACCTTCTCCGCAAGTCCCGATCTCACGACCTTGTGCCTCCCGCCTTCTATCATGTCGTGGTTGATGTCGTAGAGAACGACCCGCCCCTCCGAGCCAAGGCGTTTGGCTGCAAGGAGTGTAAGGTCTGCGGTTCCTCCGCACACATCGAGCACCAGATCCCCTGAGCTTAAGCCCAGGGCCTTCACGGACAGGCGTTTCCAGAAATGATGAAGCCCCAGGCTCAGGATGGTGTTCATGACATCATACTTGAGGGCTATGGAGCTGAAGTGCCGGCGGACGTAGTTTTGCTTCTCTTGGACCGGGACTTTGCTGAATCCGAAAAAGGTCGTCTCCGGGGCCGTCTCTCCGGGTGAAGCCTTTGAATCATTGCGTGGCGGTATCGTATCTTTCAATAGATCTCTCTCCTGCTTCTCATTTCCGACTATCATCTATGAGCAAGGCCCAGGCCCTGGGTTTGAGCACTTCCCTTCATTCAGAATGACAATCGATGCCATGCCATGAGAGATCCTGTCATCCTGAGCGAAGCGAAGGATCTGAAAAGTCATCCTGTGGTTTACCCAGCATGTTGTCAACTTCAAACCCTGCACCCCTCATGAAAGGCAAGAGGAAGTCCAGGCTCTCACGGCCTGCCTCCACAGGCCTGTCAGCATAGGTGTAGAGCTCCAGGCTGATGTCGCCGTCGTAGCCTGTCCTGAGGATGGTTGCCAGGGTGTTCCCGTAGTCGATGGCCCCCAGCCCCGGAATGAGATGGTAGTGGCGCCTGCTCGCTGCGATGTCCTCGATGTGGACATGGCCGATCCAGGGAAGGAGCTCCTGGAAGGCCTCGGCCGGGTCTTCCCCGGCGCAGAAGAAATGGCCGATGTCGAAATTGAGTCCTATGCAGGGAGAACGGATCTCCCTGATGAACTCCTTGAACTGGGTGCTATTTTCAAGGAACAGGTCAGGCTCCGGTTCCACAAGGACCTTTACCTGGAGTTCCTCCGCCAGGGGCGCGACCCTCTGGAGCCCTTTGTAGAACAGGGAGAAAGCCTCCTGCCGGGTCATTCCATGCAGGGGGCCGCCCGGCGGGACCGAGATGTTCGGACACCCGAGATAGGATGCCAGCTTCAGGCACTCGAGGGTATGGCGGATCCTGATCTCACGCCTTTCCATTGCAGGCTCTATCCACGAGGGGAGATAGGTGTCTCCCACAGCGAACAGGGTGAAGCTGTTCAGGTTGGTGACCCTGAGATTCAGATTACGGATCAGGTCTTTCAGGCTTCTGCGGCTGTCATGCCCCCAGTCCTGTGGATAGAGGTGGGGCCGATCGGCCATGATCTCTACACCGCCGAAACCGAGACCTGCAATCTTCCTGACCGCATCGAAGAGAGAGAAACGTACAAAGGCATTGGTGCTGTAACCGAGCTTCATGATCCAGACTCCAAGATGTTCTCCCTAACCATTCGTTTTCCCCAGACAGAAGCTGCTCAGCCGGCCAAGCTCATCAAGCTGGTCCTGGAAGGTGACCGGAGGGTTCACTCCGACGGGTTTCTTGAAATAGAAGCCCAGCTCCGGCACCGGGCCGGAGCGGCCCGCCATATGCAGGCAGACCATCCACCATGCCAGGTCAATGGCCATGGGGGCCGCGAGGACGGAATCCCTGGCCTGCAGGTTCAACCTGAGGCTCATGGGCAGGCCGAACAGGCCCGCGAAATCAATCACGTCCCAGGCCTCTTTGCAGTCTCCACGTGGCGGGTAATAGTCGATGACCACCTTATGGGTGGGAACCCCGTACCGCTCACCTACCTTATACCCGAGGATCTCATCCAGCAATTCGGTCTTGTTGGCCAGCTTGCCTGCTCCTCTCCCTGGGTCCATGAGGTTCTTGCCGTCTTCATTCCCGAGTATGTTCAGGCTGTACCACCCGTCCACCTGAAGGCCCCGCGCCTTCAGTGCCGAGGCGAGCACAACCTTCAGATAGGTCTGGCCGGTCTTGGCGTCCCGGCCGCACAAGGGCACGCGGGTCTTGACCGCTTCATCGGCCACAAGAGGCGACTCGACGGTATTGGAGGTGAAGTTCACCACCGGCACACCCTCCGAGATTGCTGCGAGCACATAGGCGAGATCAGGGAACAGCGCCGCATCGGCCTGCGCATAAAGCATGCCCAGGCTCCTGCATTCGCTAAGATCCGCTTCCCTGCATGCAGGCAGGAGATTGACCAGGACCGGATGCGTGCCGGGGTACAGGCCCTTGAAATCCGTTATGTCACTTCTCAACCGTTCCACCTGCTCACGAAGTATAAGCCCATGGGGAGGCGCCTGCCTGATCATGACCCTGTCGAGATACTCTCCGTGGGCAAGATAGTGCTCCGGGGGAAGAACCCTGTGATGTTCAAGGGCCTCTCTGAGAGATCTCTCGGAAGAATCCCACCCGGCGAATTCCACGTCCCGGAGGGGACCTGCATGCTCGAAGAATTGAGATGTGGTCAGCCAGGGAAGAACCATGCCGGTGTCCTGTCTGAGAGCGGCGACAGCGGCTGCAACCGTGGACCCTACTGCGCCTTTGGCCCCGGCAACGATTATGAGAGGTGTCTGTGAAAGCACGTTCGATCCTCTATCCCTTTCCCCTCAGCATTTAGTGATGTGGAAGGAAACGGTGAGAGCGGATTGCACACGGGATAGAAATGACGGGTCCAGGCTCATGGATTATGTCTCTCTTCCAACACGGTCAATGCATCCGGCATCCGGTCCGGCATGCCCGGGAGTAAAGATTCCTGTTTGCTCGTGCAACAAAAACCATCTTTAGTTTAAATCATATATACGATAAGAGAAATGCTTTGAAAGTCAAGAACAAAGCCCTGTAAAAATAATCCGGTAAGGCTTTCCCCTGCCCCCACAATTCATGTGGGGAGAGGGTCGGGGTGATGGGCCCCAATCAATTTATGCTCCAAAAATGAACAATCGCTCAGCTTTGATCACTTCGCATCCTATCCTTATCCCAAAGGGAGAAGGGACTTCAAGCCATGTGAAACACTCATCTCGCAAAATTATCCGACTGCACTTGACATGGCTTGCTCGGCTGATTCCGAAAAAGCGGCTGGACCATTGCATGGATGTGGATGCTCCAGGCTTTGATCCGGCTCATGCAGTCGTACAATGAACCCGGTCAGACAGCCTCTTCAGCTTCTTCCATCAGCGGGTCTGTCGAGACATATTCATCCGCAGGAATCATGTGGATCTTCGGGGGCAGGAGCCTGATGCAGGCCGGCAGGAAGGTCAGGGACGAAAAGGCGATGGTCAGCATATCGACGGCCACGAGCATGCCCATCTGGGAAATGACCACGAACTGCGAAGGCACCAGCACCAGGAACCCTGCGGAGATCGCCAGTGCGTTGTATATGATCGCCCTGCCCGCGGTATTTATCGTGGTGTCGATGGCCTCCTCCACGGTCCTGCCGAGCCTGATCTCGTGCCGGTACCTGCTGATGAAATGGATGCAGTAGTCTATGCCCAGGCCTATATCGACGCTTGCCACGGTTGCTGTTGCGGCATTGAGCTTTATGCCGGTGGCACCCATGATGCCGAAGTCCAGCGTGAGAGGGATCAGGAGAGGGACCATGCTGTAGATGCCGAGCCTGAACGAGCGGAACAGCCCGACCGTCACGAAAAAGCACATGGTGACCGCAAAGATGAAATCCTGGATCTGACTGGTGACGATAATCTTGTTGAATTCTTTCGCCAGCATGGCGAGACCGGTGGTGATGATCGATTTTATACTCTTTGTGCTCTGTTCTTTCTTTTCGAACCTCTCTACCGTGTCATCCACGTCCTGCGTCAGATAACCGCTCTGGGACTTCATCTGGAGCAGGATCTGGGAATCCTTGAAATCATAGGTGACAAAGCTGTCCAGCTCGTCTCCGCCGCCCGAGAAGGAATACAGGAGCAGGTACTGCGCCACCAGCTCCTTGGAGTCGGGTATGGTGTAGAAGGCCGGGTCGCCATCGTGCATGGACTGGTTCATGCGTTTGATGAAATCCACGATGGAAACAACCTTGCCCACGCCATCGAGTCCTTTCAGACGGTTCTGGAGGCTGTCCATCTCCCTCAGCACGTCAGGTTCCTTTATGGCGTCTGCATCGGCCCCCTTGAAGACCACATTGTACTGCGAAGTGCCGCCGAACTTCTCATTGAGGATGGTGTCCGCAATGCGGATGGGGCTGCGCAGGCGGAAATTCTCCGCGAGGTTCATATCGCTCCTGAGATGCTTGCCGAGCAGCAGGGCGATGGCAAAGACAGCAAAGGAGATCGCAAAGACCCACACTTTCTTGTGCCGGTTTATGAAGGAGAGCCTCTTCAGGATGGGTCCTACGAGATCGGTCCTGGTATGGTGGTGGGAGGTATAGACCTTGACCCTGGCGTCGATCAGGGAAAGGACGGCAGGGATGAAGGTGAGCACGAGCATCATGGCCACGCAGAAGCCGAAGGCCGATATCATGCCGAACTGGGTCAGGGGAACGACCCACATCGAGCAGAGCGACAGGAAGCTCACGACCTCGGTCAGGCCGGCTATGAGGACCGGAATGATTATCCTGACCACCGACCCCTTGATCGCGGGTCTGCCCTTCTTGCCCTCGGTCAGATCGGAAAGCACATTCTCGACGACATGCACCCCGTAACCCACCCCCACTGCCATGAGGGCCACGGGCAATGCCGTCGAGATCATGGTCAGGGGCATCTTGACCAGCGACATGAGCCCGAAGGACCAGATGCAGGATATGCCCACCGAGATCAAGGGCAGCACCATGCCGCTGACATTCCTGAAGAACAGGTACAGGAATGTCAGCAGGACGATGACGACCAGGGGAGGCAGGATCATGAGGTCTTTGATCATGTAGTGGCTCTGGAGCGCCTCCAGCACCTTGGTGCCCGATATGAAGAACTTCTCCGGGCCTTCATACTTCTTCAGGATGTCCGTCATCTTGAAGTAGATTGGTATGATGTCGATGGTCTCGATATTATCGGCGAGAACGCATGATACGGCTGTGCCCGTGCCGTCCCTGGTGACGAGAGCGCCTTTGTATATGTCCCACGAGTCGATCTGTTCCTTGAGCGCTGCTATCTCTTCCGGCTTTTTCGGCACGGTCCCGCTCTTGACCATGGGCGACACATCGAGCCCCGACTCGTTGCCCCTTATGTTCTTCACATTCAGGATGCAGGTCACCTTCTTTATACCCTTGATCCGGCTGAACTCCTGGACGACCTTATCGAGCTTCTCCAGTGAACGCGGGTTATAAATGTCCGTGTGCAGCATTCCGACAATGATATCCGCATACGGCTGGAAGGATTTTATGTTTTCGATGAATACCTGGACCGGGTCGTAATCATGCCTCAGCATGACCTCGACCCGCGAGTCCATCTTGATCTTCGGGATCTGGGCGGCAAAAAAAAGGGTGAACACGGCAAGGATTGCGAGAACCCACCACGGATAATCGATGCAGAAATGGACGACCCTCTTCATGAATGCCCTTTCAACAGCAATGCACACTTATATCAATTATTTGCCTGTAATGAAAGATTACTTGAAGATCCCCTTCAGCAGGTTCTCCACGTTCTTCTTCGTCTCATCCCCGCCTTTGCCCTGGAGCTTCTTCAGGCCCTTATCCAGAGCCTTTGTTGTATAGTACCTGGCAAGGGCTCCGGTCAGCGAGCTCACCTCAACCATGGGCACGGGCTTCTTCAAGGTCCCTGTGATAGTCAGGGGAAGGACAAGCCTGTTCTGGTCGTTCATCATGGATGAGAAAGCAGCCGATCTGTCGCCTATCCGCTGGGAAAAGCGCTTGGGAAGGATCACCTGCCCCTTCAGGTTGACCTGGTTGGTCTCCAGGCTGATGGTCCCCTTAAGGTGCGAATCGGTATCCACATCCTTGCCGCTGGAGATATTGACGAGCTGCAGGGAATCGACATTGATCACCTTGCGGGCAAGATCTACCTGCGCTTCCATGGTCTCGAAGCGGGTGTTCTGATACCTCTGGACCTCTGCCGGTGCAAGCCCGACGGCCTCGGGCATGCCCCGCACGCCGAACAGAGCGCTCAGCGCGCTGCCGGCAAGATCGAAATTTTTCCATTCGCCCTGGTTGATGCGGAGATTCACCTTGGCGCCCAGGTTGTCGAGTGCCGGGGCTCCGGCCACCCCTGCGGCCTTGAGATCGCCGGACATGGTGCCGGTGAATACCCCCTTGAAGCTCGTTAGCGCATCGAGGACATTGCCAGCCTGGACGTCGATGAGGGTCGGAGACGCCGACCATGCCTTGGTCTTGAGGTTATATGCCACACTGCCCTTGATGGCCCCCTTCAGGACCGCCATATCAAAGGAATCCACCTTGAACTGGTCATCGGCATAGGTGAACGTGCCGATGAGGTTCGTGAACGGGAGATCACGGAACACGCCCTGACGCGACTTGATGACCCCGTTCATGCTCATGCCCTTCTCCTTCTTCAGGGCATCGATCGACAGTGTCACGCCGTTCAGGTTCGCGGTGACCGGACCGGCAAGGAATTTGCCCTTGGGCTGGTTCTCGGAAGCGGGCTTGGTCAGGACCAGTCCCATGTGTTCGGAGAGCCCGCTGATGTTCATGGACATGGACCCCGCGCCTCCGTTAATGCCTGTTTTCACAACTAAGGTTCCGTTGGGGTTATATGACTGCAGCATGGGGACATACCCCTGAAGGGTCTGCAACGAAACAGGGTTCGTCTGGAGCCTTATCTGATAGGCAGACTTGTCCTGAACCTTGCGGGTCTCGCCTGAACCGGTCGCTGCGATGGCATCGAGGTTGATGGTGAGGGAATTGATCTCGGTGGTGTCCTTCTTCATGGTCATCCTGCTTGAAAAGGTGAACGGGGTGTTTGCAGGCTTTTTAAAGATCTTGCCGTAGTTTATGTCCAGTTGTTTCATATCCACACCGGTGTCCACCTGGAAAGCATCTTTGGTGCCTGTCGTGCCGATGCTGATGCCTGCAGGCCCTGTCAGGGTGATCTTGGCCGGTATGAGCCCGGCAAACATGGGCAGCTGGGCAAGGATCGGGCCCGGCGTGATGCGGTCCGACTTCAGCGAGATATTCCATGAGGGCACGGTCTTGAGATTCATGAGAGTTCCTTCAAACGAGCCTTTGTCGGCGCCTATGGCAAAGACACCGTGGCTGACTGTCATGCGCTCCTGCTCGTAGGCCAGGACAAGGTCGCTCGAAAACGTGCATGAAACGCCCTTCAGATCTTTCACCGGCCGGTTCGGAACAGGTTCCCCGGGAACAAGGTTCTTCAGCTCCAGTAATGCCTTGGAGGTTATCTTATCATTCAGCGCCCCTTTCGCCGTGATGTCCATCTTCACAGTGCCTGCCTGCACAGGCATCTTGACAGGCAGGGTTTCAAGGGGCAGCGCGTCGATGAGAAAATGCAGATCCACGGGCGCATGAGTCAAACCGCCCTCGGACGGGACAGGGCCTATGGTCCCTGCCAGTGCGAGATTCTGGCCGTCAGGGCTCATGACCGAAGCAGAGAGAGAAAAAGAGACCGGCCTCGACAGGGATATATCCTGGGATTCGAGATCGATGTCGCCGATGGTAAATGGCTTGGCGCCCGGCTTGAGCTTGTCGTCGCGATAGGTGACCAGCCCATGCCTGATTGTGACGTTGCTCACCAGCAGCGCGGCCATGGCACCCGGTTTCGGTTTCTTCACCTTTGGTTTGGCTTCTTCACCGGGTTTCGGGATCATGAGGGTTGTGAAATTGAACACACCGGAGCTGTTCCTTATCACATGGATCTCGGGATCTCTGAGCACCACCGCCTTGACCTTGATTTCCTTCACGAGCAGGGGAAGCAGTGCGACCTTGATCCTGGCAGCCTTGAGGGAAACGAAATCTCCCCGGGAGAACGCCGTGTCGTCTGCAATGCGCAGGCCTTTGATCTCCGCGCCGAGGCCGGTCAGGATCGTGAGCCTTATGCTCTGAAAGTCCACCTGCCTGTTCGTATGGGTTTTTATCGCGGAAAGGATCGCGCCCTTATGTTTGTTCAGATCTATGGCAAAGGGCAGCACGGCAAGGACAATCACGATCACGGCAACCACAATGCCGACACCGGCAACAAGCTTCTTCATCAGGAACCTCCTTGGTGGAACAAGGTCTATCCCAAACAAAATCTGAAGCTATATAGCATGTGCCCTTCGTGGTTTCAATGAAAGGTGCTCAGCGAGGTACTTGGGTCTAAAAGAAACCGGCAATAGCCTACCAATCATAGAGAAGCGCTTTTCCTTTAACCCCTTGATTTGCAGATATGCTCTCTCTTATTGATACTACAATCCAACGAGGGCTTCAGTAACGCACACTTGGCAACAGCGCAGGATCGATCTTGTAGAGAACAGGTGAAAGCCAGAGACCAGCAAGGTATGGCTACCTCGCAAAACTATCCACCCCTCTGGCTGGCTGATGTTGTTGCAAAACATGCGCCGTATCTCATCGGCCCGGCAGCCATTGAGATGGAATGCTGCCTGGAGGAAGACAACGTGATACACCTGATGCACAATATCATGAAAGATGAGAACCGTGTGAAGATACTGATGGAGATCATCAGGAGCATGTGGTCGCCCCGACAATCACCATCCATGGCAGAGATGATTGCGATGTCCCCCTGGAACATGCCCACTTTTGCTGAAGAATCAATTCCCGATTCTGAACACACTAAAACCGAGAGGAAACATTCGTGACCCCCACATGAACAATGATGATTATTGCATGATCTTGAGGATCTTCGGCTTATCCCTCGGTGTTTTATCCGGGATCTTCACGGGATAACCAAGAATTACGGGTGCAACAATTGAGTAATCTTCCGGCAGACCGATCTCCTTGAGTAAAGCCTGATCCTTAATAACCGAACCAAGATTAACCCAGCATGTCCCCAACCCACGATCTGCTGCAGAGAGCATCAGGTAACTTGCAGCAAGTGCACAGTCCACAGTTGATGAGTGAATAATCTGTGAACCTGCAATATAGATGAGGCAGGGGGCATTGTAGAAGACATTGAATCCTTTATCCTGAAGAATCAG
>DATKLV010000348.1:0-8869 GCA_035542255.1 Desulfomonilia bacterium
CCGGTGAGGAAGAAGACCTCTTCGCCCAGAAGCTTGTGAAACCTGGCCAGGACATCGGCGATGACCGTGGTGTAGACATGGCCGAGGTGAGGCTTGGCATTCACATAGTAGATGGGAGTGGTGACATAGAAGTAGTGCTTCATGGACGCTTGCTCCTTTTTCTCCGTGAGTTGCGATTGCGCGATCTCTTCTTTTTCGGTTTGGGATGGGTGGAGATCATCTCGGGAAGTGCCTCCTCCACCTGTTCGGGCAGGAGGACCTCCCTTTCTCTGTCAGGAATGGCACCCTTCTGGTTGCCGAGCTGACTGAATTCCTCCTCGGTGAGGATGTCCGAGACATTGGCCTTGACGAACCGCCTGTCCGAGAGCTTTGCAACGAAGGTTTGGTTGATGACATTGATGCTCACGACCATTGCCTCGCCCTCATCGATGTAGACCTTCTTGCCCGGCTTTGGGAGGTTCTCGATGAGATTTGCATAGGATTCCTTCTCATAGGCCAGGCAGCACTTGAGCTTGCCGCAAAGACCCGAGATCTTGGTGGGGTTGAGCGTCATGTTCTGGTTCTTCGCCATCTTCACGGAAATGCGCTGGAAGTTCGTGAGGAAGGTTGCGCAGCAGAGCTCCCTGCCGCAGCTTCCTATGCCGCCGAGCATGGCGGATTCCTGGCGGGTTCCTACCTGGCGCAGCTCGATCCTGGTGCGGTAACGCTCGACCAGATCTTTGAGCAGCTCCCTGAAATCAACCCTTCCTTCCGCCACAAAATAGAACGTTATCTTGTTCTCATCGAAGAGCTGCTCCACCCTGATGAGCTTCATGGGCAGACCCCTGGCCCTGATACGCTCGAAACAGAATGCGAAGCAGTCTTTCTCTTTGAGGCGGATCCTCTCCAGTTTGGCTATGTCCTCTTCGGTCACCTTGCGGACGACCGGCTTGATCTCATCAAGGCCCGAGGCCTCTTCCTCTCTTGCGTATCCCATGACCCATGCCGCACAGAGGCCGGCCTCTGTGTTCACAATAACCATATCTCCCTGATTCAGCTCAAGGTCCTGTGCATCAAAGATGTACGGCGTCGGTACGGTGTCGAATCTCACACACACGAGACGTTTTGGTTTTTCTGTATTTTCCATCAATACCATGTTAGCAACCATGCATCATATTTTTCAAGTGCATCTTTCACAGAAGTTGATCATTAGAGATATTTATGTGATAAGAAAACAAGCAATCAAAGCCTTTACGGAGGGACTATGACACTTTGGGAGTTTTTTATCAAAGGCGGCCCTCTCATGTGGCCCCTGCTTGCCTGCTCCATAGTCGCCCTTGCCATCATCATAGAACGGCTGTTCACCTTGCGGCAAAGCAAGATCATCCCCAAAGATCTCATCGAGGAGGCTGGAAGGCTCATCACTATGGGAAGGCTCAATGACGTCGAACAACTCGTCAAAGACAAAACCTCCCCCCTGTGCCCCATCATCATGACAGCCATCAGGAACGCGGGAGAACGCCGTGAGATTATCAAGGCCTCCATGGAAGAGGCCGGTGCCGCTGAAGCGTATAACATGGAAAGGTACATCGACCTCCTGGGCATCATCTCGGCGATCTCCCCCCTGCTCGGCTTCCTGGGCACCGTCGCCGGAATGCTCACCTCGTTCCAGGCACTGGGCAGAATAGGGGAAAGCTCCGGCCAGATGCTGTCCAACGGCATTTCAGAGGCCCTCATCACAACCGTAGCGGGCCTGACCATTGCCATACCGGTCTATGTGTGTTACCGGCTCCTCGTCGCACGCTGCGACTATCTCCTGCTGGAGATGGAAATGACCTCGTCAAGGATCCTCGAATATCTCAAAGGAGAGACCCATGAGGTTCAGGCAGAATAAAAAGAATAAGACCAGATTCTATATCGACACCACGCCGCTCGTGAATGTCGTACTTCTGCTTCTGATCTTCTTCCTGTTCTCCATGGGCGTATCCCGAGGATTGAACCAGGGGTCCACGACCGGGAAAACCGGCTTCCCCTCGACGAAGCCGGTTGCCGTAGTCATTTCCCCGGGACAAGTCGTCATCAATGGCAGGCCCTTGGATGAACAGGCCCTTAAAAATCTGCCGCGCAACAGGGACATCATCATCACTGCAACTAAGGACATCCCCTATGTCAAGGTTATGAACATCCTGGATGCCTTAAGGACATCCGGACATACAAGAATTTCGCTCGCAACAAAACCCACGAACAACTAAAGGTTTGCTTTTTTTCCATCATGCATCAAAAGGTTTGACTTAGTACTGTCAGTCCATTAATAATTATTGAAAATGAAGCAAATTATCATCATAGAAGACGACAAAAATATCCAGGAGCTGCTGCGGCAGGAGCTCAACGATGAAGGGTATGCCATTACCATCGCCTCGAATGGGAAAGAAGCCCTGTCTCTCTTGAAAAACGAGGAAAATAAAAAGCCGGATCTTATTATCCTTGACCTGAGAATGCCGGCTATGGACGGATTTGAGACCATGGGTCATATATTGAAGCTGAAACATGAAACCCCGGTGATTATCCACACGGCATACCCCAGCTACAAGGATGATGCCCTCGCCCTGGCGGCCGATGCCTTTGTAGTTAAATCGCACGATTTGAGCAAATTAAAAAATGCCATCTTTGAATTGATTGGGAAATAATGCCTTTTGTAAATCCGAACGAATTTGAGGTTGTTATCCTGGCCGGCGGAAAGGGAGAACGTCTCTACCCCCTGACAAAAGACCGGGCAAAGCCCGCGGTTCCTTTCGGGGGCATGTACCGCATCATCGACTTCACCCTGTCCAACTGCGTTAATTCCGGACTGAAACACATCTATGTGCTCTCCCAGTACAAATCCCACTCGCTGAACAGGCACATCCAGCAGGGCTGGCTTTCTTTCTTTTCCTATCCCATGGGAGAGTTCATCTATGATATCCCGGCGCAGCAGCGCATCGGGAACAGCTGGTACGAGGGCACGGCCGATGCGGTCTTCCAGAACATCTATTCCCTCCAGAAGGACATGCCCGGCTATACGTTGATCCTCTCGGGTGACCACATCTACCAGATGGACTACATGGAGATGATACAGTTCCATGCCCGCACCAAGGCTGAAGTGACCATAGGCGTCGTACCCATGCCCGTTGAAACAGCCTCCCAGTTCGGCGTGATCAAGGCCGACAAAGGCCTAAACGTGGTAGGATTCCAGGAGAAGCCCAAAAAGGCCCCTTTTACTATGCCGGGCGATCCCAGCAGGGTCATGGCATCCATGGGCATCTATGTGTTTAACACCAAGACGCTCATCCGGAAGCTCGTGGAGGATGCAAAACTCAAATCGAGCTCGCATGACTTCGGCAAGGATATCATCCCCCGCATGGTGAAGCATGACAAGCTCATGGTATACCCTTTCAGAGGTATCATGAGAAACGGCTACTGGCGCGACATCGGAACACTCGATGCCTACTATGAAGCCAACATGGACCTGGTATCCGTCACTCCCGAGTGCAACCTGTACCACCCCAACTGGCCTGTCCATACGGTCTATAGTCCCTTCCCACCTGCAAAAATGGTCTTTTCCGGCGGAAAAGACGGGAAGCGTATCGGTATGGTGCTTGACTCCATTATCTGCGACGGTGCCATCGTCTCGGGTGGAAAGGTCGAACGGTCCATCATATCTCCGAATGTCAGGGTGCACAGTTATACCGAGATCGAGGATTCCATGCTCATGGAGGGGGTAGAGATTGGGAGGAGCTGCAAGATAAGACGTACCATCATAGACAAGTACGTCAAGATACCCCCCCGTACCGTAATCGGCTATGACCCTGATGATGATAAGAAGAAGTTCGAAGTCTCACCCGGCGGGATAGTTGTCGTCGCCAAAAACACCATGTTCGACTGATCACCCCCATGAAACATATTGCCCTGGTGAGCCTCGGCTGCCCCAAGAACCTTGTGGACTCCGAATACATCTGCGAACTGTTCACAAAGGCAGGCTACAGCATCACGCAGAATACCGAAGATGCAGACCTCGTGATCGTTAACACCTGTTCGTTCCTAACTTCCGCTGTTGAAGAATCCGTGAACATCATGCTTGAGCATTCCGCAGTCGGCAAAGAGGTGATCTGCACAGGCTGCCTGGTGAGCAGATATGGGCGGGAGATTCTCACGGAGCTTCCCGAGATACGCATGTTCGCAGGTCCGGGCAGTTATGAAAAGATCGTGGATGCGTATGAATCCGGCGAGAAATACCTGCCTCCTTACTTTGGTTCCGTGGTGAAGAGATCGAGGTTCTCCGGGACAGCCAGCGCATATGTCAAGGTTAGTGAGGGCTGTTCGAACCGATGCAACTACTGCCTCATACCTGCGATCAGGGGTGAGCTCGTAAGCAAGCCCATGGATGCCGTAGTCGAGGAGTGTCGCTCGCTGGCAGGCAATGGCGCAAAAGAGATCATCCTCGTCGCCCAGGACCTCGGCAGTTACGGGAATGACCTCTCCCTTAAGGAGGGTCTTGTGAGGCTGGTGGAGAAGATATCAACCATAAAGCCGCTCAGGTGGATACGTCTCATGTATGTCCACCCGGCATCGCTCACAAAGGCCGTGGTCGACCAGATAGTCGACAATGAGAAGGTGTGCCCGTATATCGATCTGCCCATCCAGCATGTCTCCGAAAAAGTCCTGAAAACCATGGGCCGGCGGGGAGGAGGGAAGGCGGTGAGAAAGGCCTTTGAGCTCATTTCCCATACGCCGGAAGAGATCTGGGTCAGGACGAGTGTTATGGTGGGTCACCCTGGTGAGGATGATGCGGCCTTCGGTGAGATCGAGCAATTCATCGAACAGGGCAATATCCACCATCTCGGTGTCTTCGCATACTCGCCCGAACAAGGAACCAAGAGCTTCTCCATGCAGAATATGCCGGACAGGCGCACGGCGCTCAAGCGCAAGCGGAGGCTCATGTCCCTCCAGCAGAAGGTCTCTAAAAAAAGGCTTCACAAGCTCATCGGGAAAGAGGTAGAAGTCCTCATAGAGGGATTTCACCCCGAAACTGATCTCCTCCTGAGGGGCAGGACCTCATTCCAGGCCCCAGAGGTCGACGGCATGGTGATCGTCAATGAGGGCGGTGCCGATGCGGGGGTCATCAAAGATGTTGAGATCACCGGTTCATGGGAATATGATCTGATCGGAAGGATCGTATGAACGCATCGCAGCTCATAGAGATGGGGAAAGAGGCGGTACGCGTCGAGATCGAGGGTCTCGAGGAGCTTGCTTCTCAGATCGGTGAAGGATTTGCGCGCGCGGCAACCATCATCGCGGGTCTCAAGGGCAAGGTCGTGCTCACCGGTGTAGGCAAGTCGGGCATCATTGCAAAAAAAATAGCCTCCACCATGATGAGCATCGGTACACCAGCCATATTCATGCATCCCGTAGATGGGCTGCACGGCGACCTCGGTTCCATCATGCCTCAGGATGCTGCGGTCATTATTACCAACAGCGGATGGACCACTGAAGTTATCAATCTCATCCCTTCACTCAGGTCTCTGAATATACCCATAATGACCATCACGTCGGATACGGACTCACCTGTTGCCCTTGCATCGGATGTGGTCCTCAAATGCAGTGTGAGCAGGGAGGCCTGCAACTTGGGCCTTGCGCCCACCGCATCCACCACAGCCCAGCTCGCGCTCGGAGACGCCCTGGCAGTGGTGATTTCCCAGATCAAGGGTTTTGACAAAGATTCATTCCGAATCCTCCACCCGGCAGGCGAGCTGGGCAAGCAACTCATGGTGCGGATAGCCCAGATGATGATCACAGGCGAAAGAATCCCCATGGTGAGCCTCGATACCCCCCTATCAGATGTCATCGTGGAGATGACTCAGAAAAAGCTGGGGTTCACCCTTGTGAAAAAGGATTCACTGGTGGAAGGCATGATAACGGATGGCGATCTGAGGAGGGTGCTCTTAAAACATGGGGATAAAATCGCAGGCCTTAAAGCAGGCGATATCATGTCTCCAAAGCCTAAAAGCATCAACGGCGACAATCTCGCCATAGATGCCCTCGATATCATGGAAAAATTCCAGATAACCTCCCTTGTCGTGACCGATGATCAAGGCAGGCTTGCAGGCGTCATCCATCTGCACGACCTCCTGGGAAGGGGCAAGCTGGGGCTGCGCTGACGCTGATAGCGTAGGTTGGGTTGAGGCACGAAACCCAACACATCAATAGCATGGAACAGACCCCACCCTTTCTTTTTAAGGCAGCCTGCGCTAACATAATCTCATAATCACCTAAGGAGGAATGTGCATGGAGAAGCAATGGCAGGATGTGCTGGACAGGTTCCATTACGGCATTTACCTCGTTACCATAGCAGCGGACGGTCTCTACAACGGCATGATAGCATCCTGGGTTGCGCAGTGTTCCCATACTCCTCCGCTCATCACACTGGCCATAAGGAAGAACAGGCTCTCACAAAGCCAGATCATGCAGACAGGCAGGTTCACCATCAACATCCTTGCCAGGGATGCCCTGCCCCTGTTGAACAGATTCAAGGTCCCTGACTGGAAGCATAAATTCGACGGCATCGATTACTTTCTCTCGGAAGGAGGCAATCCTGTTCTCAAGGATTCATTGGGGTACCTCGACTGCATGGTGGAACGTGCCATCGATGCAGGGGACCATTCCCTGTTCATCGGCCGTATAACTGGAGGTGCCATGAAGAACGAGGGCGAGGCACTCACAACCATCCACTATCCAGGAAGGTATCGGGGGGATAAGTAGCTGATGGTCAGAAATCAGTAGCAGGGGATCGAGAAGAAATCCAGGATTGAGAAGTGTATCCGGATCTAAAAAAAATGTCTATTAGGTAGTTTCCTTGCGGATGTCCGGCAGTAATCATCTGATAAAGAAAATAGAGAACTGCCTATACTTAATGGCCAAATTCAATGTTCCAACCACTTAAGGGCTTCCTTTCTGTCATGGAACAACCCGATTTGAGCTTGGGAACTGACTGATGTCATAGCATTATAAACCCGAGTCATCCCATGTTTAACAGCCTGTGAGACCACGAATGCTCGTTTAGGATGTTTATATCCCCTATAATGTTTGAAGTGCTGTGCTATCTTCTCGATATCATCATAGGTAAATACAGTGGTTCTCTCCGTGTCATCCCATAATAAATCATATTCCTCAGAATACTCTGGATCGGCAAACATTTGTTCTAAGGATTGAATGGCCTCATTGAGATTAGTCTCCTTGCTGGTAGTTACGATTACCATTCTCTTGTCCTTGAGGATCTGGTAGGATATGGCCATTCTTAATCACCACCTTCCATGGCCCTTGGTCAATAATATCAGCCGGAATACCTAAGTCAATCGGTTACCATTGTAATAGAAGATCATCAAACTTTGCAAAGAGTATAATCTTTGTCTACGTGTATGAATGTGCGGAAGCCCCCATTAACAGTTGATGTTCCTGTGTCGATTGTCTGTTTGCAACTAAAAACGGTTACTGATAGAAACAATAACACCTGATTATGAGGGCCTGCTTACTTCCCGTTTTTCTTTCAGGAATCACGGTTTGACTATATCAGCATCCCGCCCCAAGCCATCAAGTACGGCCTTGTCCCGCTGGTAGGGGTCGGAACTGAAATACACGACGCCATTATCATCAACCTCCACTGTCCAGTAGAAGAGTATAATGGTTACAGGCGTGGAAAGGTTTATTATCCTTGTTTTGCCGGGTTTGGCGGCCTCCATGATTGATTGAAGATTCCACTTTGAATGATCATTGAGCAGCAGCTCTGCCAGCTCGAACGGTTTCTCCAGGCGGATGCAGCCGGAGCTGAATGTTCTCACCTCTTCTGCGAACAACTCCTTATGGGGTGTGTCATGCATGTACACAAGATACTCGTTTGGAAAATTGATCTTGATCTGACCTAGGGAGTTTTCAGGTCCAGGGTTCTGCTTGAGTCTGTAAGGGAAGTCTCGATCTGGATACAATGACCAATTGATGCTTTTGGGATTCACCTCATGGTTACGCTCATCTATAACCATTAAATGTTTCTTCCTGAGGTAGCTGGGGTCCTTCTTGACAGCAGGCAGAACGTCCTTGATGAGAATGCTCGGGGGCACGACCCACGAAGGATTCAGCTCTATATTCGTGATAACGGATCTGAATACCGGGGTATTCCTATAAGGCTGGCCGACCTGTGCTTTGCAAGACCATATGATCTTGTTGTCTCTCTCGAAAAACACACGGTACCCAGCTATATCGACAAAGACATTCGTGTCCCCCGGATCATGGAGCACCCACCGCGCCCGCTCGAGATTCACGCGGATCTGGTCTATACGGTCTTCCACCGGGACATTGAGCGCCTCATAAGTCCCTTTCCTCATCACGCCGTCTGCGATCAGTGCGTGTCGCTTCTGAAAGCCCATGAGCGCCTGCGCGAGGCTGCTGTCGAACGTCATGGGATCCGTTTTTGTTTCCAAAAGGCCGTCGGTGTCGGCTAGGCGCGCTCTTAGATCCTGTACCCTTGGGTCTATCATGCCTTTTTTCAGAACCCTTCCCGCAGGAACAGCCTTCCAGCCACCTTTTGCCTTGATTGCCCGATAATCGGCAAGGGCCTTCTTGAGTCTCGAATACAACGGGTGCCGTATCTTCCAGCCATTAATGGTCTGGGCAAGGGATTGTCCATTGATGGCCTTTTCCAGGAGAAGAAGAGCCTCGGCTTCATTTATCTTCCTGTCCTTGTCAAGGTTCCACTGCGGATGGAAGGTAAGGGGGTCTTCTTTGCCGCAGATGGAATGGTTCGTGAGCCTTATAAATGAATCAGTCAGGATGAGATCCCGGGACGCCTCAAGGGACGGGTCTT
>DATKLV010000349.1:0-11150 GCA_035542255.1 Desulfomonilia bacterium
GCTGCCGCGGATATTCGCAGGCGCCGTATCAGCCACCAACGCCGAGAAGATCCCCTGGGTCAGACCGTTGTGGAGCCCCCAGAGGGCCGCGCCGACCGCCACGAAAACATAGCCCGACGACAGCGCGAAAAATACGTCCGAGGCGACGAGCACGAAGCAGCCGGCTGTCAGCATGCCCATGCGGCCCATCTTGTCCGAGAGAACGCCTACGGGGTAGGCGCTCAAGGTGTAGACGATGTTCATCAGGACCATGAAGAAGGGCACGATCGATGCCTGCACGCCGACCCCCTGCGCACGGAGGAGTATGAAGGCCTCGCTGAAGCGTGCCAGGGTGAAGATGCTCCCGAAGGCGACGATGAACCAGTAGGCACGGCCCAGCAGCTTCACGTCGGCAAGCCTTATGGGCCGCCCTTTTTTTTCGCTCCGCTTGTGCTCTGGCTCTTCGACCCCGAGGGCGAGACATGCCACGGCGAGGATGCCGGGCAGCACGGCGACCCAGAACACGCTGCGGAAGCTGTTCGAGGTTGCTAACATGATGAGGCCGGCGAGCGACGGGCCGATGAACGCCCCGGCGGTGTCCATGGACTGCCTGAGACCGAAGGCAGCCCCGCGCTGTTCCTCGGTGGTGACATCCGCGATGAGCGCATCCCTGGGCGCGCCCCTGATCCCTTTGCCGATGCGGTCGATGAAGCGGGCGGTCATGACGAGCCCGACACTGTTCGCCATGGCAAACACCGGCTTGGTGAGGGCGGCAAGACCGTAGCCGATCACCGCGAGCGCCTTTCTCTTCCCCAGCCAGTCGCTCAGGACCCCGGAGAACACCTTGGTGATGAGCGCGGTCGATTCGGCTATCCCCTCGATCACGCCGAGAGACAGGGCCGATGCGCCGAGGCCCACCACGAGGAAGATGGGCAGCAGACTGAAGATCATCTCGGATGATGTATCCATGAACAGGCTCACCAGCCCGAGCATCCAGACCGAACGGGGTATTCCTCGAAATGCTTTCATGACCTTCATCGAAATAGTTACCCCCTCAAGGATGATTATATTAATGCTCACATGACAGGGGCGCAAGTTTTTTCATTTTACTTCCTTACTGCTTGTTGCGAACACCGGCCAGTTCTCCGGGTACGACGCCACGATGATGATCTGTGATTTCAGCGTGGGGTGCATGAATTCCATCCGTCTGTGGTGGAGCGCAATGCCATAGGTGTCCGGCCATCTTTCACCTCCGTAGCGCACGTCGCCCAATACGGGGCATCCGAGCTCGGCAAGCTGGGCCCTGATCTGGTGGTAGCGGCCCGTTTCCAGAACGATCTCCACCAGGTACATTCCCTTGAGATGCGTTACAACTCGGTAGCTCAGCCGGGAGGGTTTTGATCCTTTCTCATGGGGTGAGGCCGTAACCGATCGCAGCCGTGAGTGGCGCAGATGGTGCAACAGTATGCCCGAGGCTGCTGCAGGCTCACTGGTGATGAGGGCATGGTAGATCTTGAGAACAGCCTTTTCCCGCATCTGCTCGTTCATCCTGCTCAGGGCCTTGCCTGTCAGGGCGAAGAGCACCACGCCGCTCACCTGCCTGTCGAGACGGTGCACGGCGTGGAGGAACACCTCGCCGGGCTTGTCCTTAACCTGCTTGATCCATGTCTTGGCCCGGGCCTCCAGGCTGTCTTCCTGTCTTCCAGACGGCTGCGTGAGCAGGCCCGCAGGCTTGTCGAGGGCCAGCAGGTGGTTGTCTTCGTACAGGATCTTGATGTCGGCCATGACAGGTCCTGTGGTCTCCTCTCACGAAAAAGCCGTTTTCGAGACCCACCGGCAAAAGGTGCCGCTCGGCACGGGCAGGACATCGGCCTTGCCTTCGAGGAGCATCTCGCCGCTTTCATAGTGTGAGGGAATCTCGGGGGGCTTGGTGCTCATGAGGATGTTCTGCAAGGCCCTCGGGGTGCAGGTGGGCGTGTGCGAAGTCAGGATGAGGAACAGGGGGTTGTCCGACAGCAGGGTCCAGCATTTTTTCAGCGTTGCGGGCAGCTCTGCCTCGATCTTGTAGACCTCTTCGTTCTTGCCGTGGCCGTAGGTCGGAGGGTCGAGGATCACTGCATCGTAGCGCCTCTCCCTCCTGTTCTCGCGGTCCAGGAACTTGTTCACGTCATCAACGATCCAGCGGATGGGGGCATCGGTCAGATTGTTCAGCTCCGCATTGTCCCTGGCCCACTTCACCATGCCCTTGGATGCGTCCAGGTGGCAGACCTGGGCCCCGCAGCGCGCAGCCGCAAGGGTGGCCCCGCCGGAGTAGGCAAAGAGGTTGAGCATGGAGACCTGCGGCCTGCCCATGACATTTGCGCGGGTGAGCACGGTGTTTATCCACTTCCACAGCCCCCGCTGCTCGGGGAAGATGCCCAGGTGGCCGAAGTCAGTGGGCGAGAGCAGGAAGTGAATGCCGTCCATGGTTATCTTCCAGGACTGGCTCAGCTCGGTGCGGACCTGCCAGCCCTTTCCCGGCTTGCGCTCAAAGAAGGCATCGGCCTCGTCCCACAGCGAGCCGTCTCTCTGCGGGGCCCATATGGCCTGGCTACAGGGGCGCACGAGCCGGTAGCGGCCGAAGCGCTCCAGCTTCCTGCCGTTCCCGCTGTCCAGGAGCTCGTAATCGTGGGATTGCTGCGTTTTATTTTTCATCTGTCTCAGGGAATAGTTATCATCCCTTGAAGGGTCAAGTACACATTTTTGTTGTCCCATCACCAAGCCTGTAGGGGCAGCCACGAGGGCTGCCCCTACATCCTTAAGATAAAGGCTGTGCCTAAATGCTGGGATTGCTTCGCTTCGCTCGCAATGACAGGCTGCATCCAAAGGTCTCTAGATGAAAAGAAAGATTCCTCGCTGCGCTCGGAATACAGCGTGATGTGCTCTGGTTTAAAAATCCTTTTTACCAAACCTTTACTATTAACCCCTTCAGGTAGTGCCCCTCGGGGAAGGGAAGGGCTATGGGGTGGTCGCGCGACTGGCCCAGGTGCCTGATGATCCGGGCGTCGCGGCCGGCATCGAGCGCCGCGTCCGCGACGATCTTCCGGAACAGGTCCGGAGGGATGTGCCCCGAGCAGGAGAAGGTGAAGAGGGTGCCGCCGGGGTTCAGGAGCTTGAAGGCCAGGAGGTTGATGTCCTTGTACCCTCTGCTGGCCCCTTGAACCTGCCTGGCCGAACCCGCGAACTTGGGCGGGTCGAGGATGACGAGGTCGAACTTCCTGTCCGCGTCACGCATGGCCCGCAGCACCCTGAAGACGTCATCCTCGAGGCACAGGAACTGGGAGTCCATGCCGTTGAGCGCAGCGTTCTCGAGGCCGAGGGCGACCGCGTCGGGTGAAGATTCGACATTGGTTGTCTGGAGCGCTCCGCCCCTGATGGCCGCCAGGCCGAATCCGCCGGTGTATGAGAAACAGTTGAGGACCTCGGCATCCCCGGAGAACTCACGGGCCAGGAGCCTGTTGTCACGCTGATCCAGGTAGAAGCCGGTCTTGTGCCCTTTCCTGATATCCACCAGGAAGCGCAGGCCATGCTCGTGTATCTCCACAAGTCCGGGAGGATCCTCGCCGGTGAGGAGCCCTGTTGCCGACGCGAGGCCTTCCATGACCCTGGTGTCCGCATCGGAGCGCTCATAGATGCCTCTTACATGGGCGGCCTCTGCAAGATGGCTTACGATATCGGGCTTCCAGAACTCTGCGCCTGACGAGAGGAATTGGCAGACCAGGAAACCGTCGTACCGGTCCACGACGAGCCCGGGAAGACCGTCGGATTCTGCATTCACGAGTCTGCAGGCATCGAGCTCTCCTGATGCGAGCATATCGGCACGGCTTCCCATGGCCATTTCAAGACGGTTTCGGAAGAATTCATGGTCGATTTTCTCGCCCTCGGTGAAGGACCAGATCCGCACCCTGATCTGGGAATGGTCAGAATATGCGCCCGCGGCAAGCCAAGAACCATCCGCGGACAGCACGTCCACCGTGCCCCCGTTGACAGGAGTTCCCTTTACCTCGGCGACGGCACCTGAGAAGATCCAGGGGTGGCGCCTCAGCACCGAGGCGTCCCTGCCGGGCTTGAGGACAATGGTGCCGCCTGCTTGCGACAGCGTTCCGTTCATTGCGGAACACAGTAGCAAAGGAGGCCTCGATTGGAAAGGCCTTATTCCATTTCTCAATCAAGCTCACTACGTCGGCTGCGTCGGTGTGCCCCTTAAGAGTACACTAAAAGTACACCTCAAGTCGCCGTTGCTTGCCTCCTCGATATCATCTTGATTGAGAAACGGGATAAGGGGGCAGGAATGGATAGAGAGCTAACCTGTCTGGGTGACCAGGAAGTTCTTGATACCCATCTGCTTGATCCGGTCTAGCTGAGACTCGAGCTCGTCTATGTGGTCCTCTTCATCTTTGAGGATCGCATCGAAAAGCTCTTTCGTCCCGTTATCACCCAGCTCAGTGGCAAGTCGGATGCTCTCGTTGTATGCCTTGACCGCATCAAACTCCGCCTTCCAGTCGCTCTGTAGCTGCTTTTCCACCTCGGGGCCGATATCCATCTTGTTCAGCTTGCTCACGATGGGTCTTCCCTCGAGGAAGATGATCCGGGCGATCAGCTTTTCGGCGTGCTTCATCTCCGTCATGGCGCGTTTCTCGACCACATCGTGGAGTTTCTTGTATCCCCAGTTCTCGCACATCTCCGCATGCACCATGTACTGGCTGATGGCCGTGAGCTCCTCGGCCAGGCGCGCATTGAGGCTCCCGATGACCTTATCGTTTCCCTTCATATCTTATGCACCTCCTCCTGCTGGGATCATTCCAGCGCATTTATAGTATTAAGACTAAGATAGCGGAAGGGAAGTACTTGAGAAAACATCAGCGGCAGAAATCCGCACAGCTATGCAACATACAACGGCAGGGAATCGGGATTCCCTGTGATCGAACTAGCCCCTTGCCAGACCGGGTGTCTTAGCGGGTGTGCCGGAGCGTCTGTCCGGGTGGTCCCGCTCGATGAACTGGCGCAGACCCTCCAGAGTTGCTTCATTCCGGATGGACTTGTTGAAGCACTCGGCCTCTATGCGGAGGCCCTCGTCCAGAGGCATGCCGAAACCGCGGACCGCCGCCTCCTTGTCCGTCCGCATGGCGGGCTGGGGCAGAGTGGCGATGAACCCGGCGAGCTCAAGCGCGCGATCGAGCGATTTCCCTTTAGGTACGATCTCGTTGGCGAGCCCGATGCGATAGGCCTCCTGGGCATCGATGACCCTGCCCGTGATAATGAGTTCGAGGGCCCGACCGAGACCCACGATGCGGGGCAGACGCTGGGTTCCGCCGTCTGCCAGGCCGATGTTCCACCTCCTGCAGGTCACCCCGAAGGTGGCGTGCTCCTCCACGATGCGGATATCTGCGAAGCAGGCCCATTCGAGACCGCCCGCGTAGGCGGCACCGTTGACTGCCGCGATGACGGGCTTGTAGATGTCGGTCCACCTGCTGGGGCCGAGGTACCCGGGCCGCTCGCCCCGGCAGTGGGCCTCAACCTCCTCGGGGTCCGTTGAGACGATCCCGGGGCCTTGCTTGAGGTCGCCGCCGGTGCAGAAGGCCTTATTGCCTGTGCCGGTGAGGACAGCCACCTTTACCGAGTCATCCTCCTTGAAGAGTCTCCAGGCGTGGATTAGCTCCCTGTGAGTCACCGGTCCGATGCAGTTCATGACCTCTGGTCTGTTGAAGGTGATGACCGCAATCTCACCCTTCTGCTCGTACCTGATCTCGGTATAATCCATGGTCCCCTCCTTGTCTTTCACCGGTCCTACGTCACCGGCCGCTAGTCGTGGGAGAAGACCATCTTTTGGGCCTCGATCCCTTCGATCTTCTCCAGTTTTCTGATAATGACATTGATGGTTTTCTTGTCACCCACCATTTCCAGGATGACGATGCCGCCGCCGGCGCAGAAGTTCCCCTGCACCTCGTGCAGGCCAAGCCTTGTCTTGATATTGCACCCGTATTCGGTGAAGATCTTCTGGACCTCCGATGCATGCTGCAACCGGTCCGTTATGTGGATTCCTATGATGGTATGCTCGTTTTTCATCGGGATAACCTCCTGCGCAGTATTGTGGATAAGGCTTATTCTTTATGTACCACGGGATATTGCCCGAGAAGAAGCATGTTTTTGACACCCCGACCCCTCCCCTTCGAGGGGCCCCTGGCACTTGTCATGAGGAGCAGTTGCAGCTGTCGCCTGATATCCTGCACTCCTCGCCGCAGTATTCGATCTCCACGGTGGAATGGTTCATGCCGTGGGTGATCATCAGGTAGCGTATGTTTTCCTTGATATGCATGATGTCTTCTTGGGTTGCATCCTGGTCCACCACCACATGGGTGGTAAGGACATGGTGCATGCCGTCAAGAGACCAGATATGCGTGTGGTGCGTGCAGGTGACATGTTTGATTGCCCGCATGCTTTCTTCGATGGCCGTGATGTCCACCCCCTCGGGCACACCCTGCATGAAGATGCCGATAGTCTTCCCCAGGTTTTTCAGGACATTGAAGAGGACGTAGAGGGTGATCACGCAGGACAGGAGCGGGTCAAGGACCGGGATCTCCCTGATCAGGAGTACGATGCTTATGGCCAGGACTGCGGTCCACCCGAGGACATCTTCCAGGAGATGCCATGCTACCATCTTTGCGTTCATCCCCTTGCTGCCTTTGAGCCTGATGACGGCTGCACCGTTCACCATGATGCCGATGACGGCAAAGAGCACCATCCCCTGCGCATTGGGAAGCTGTGGATGAATCAGCGGATGAATCAGCCTGGGGACGGCCTTGAAGAGTATGAGGGACGACCCGGCTACGAGCATTGCCGCGGTGATGAGGGCTCCCAGCAGGGAAAACCTTCGGTACCCGTATGAATAGAGTGAATCCCCTTTTTTCGCGGAGAGCCGCTCCAGGAACCAGGCTGACCCCAGTGCGAAACTGTCTCCGAGGTCGTGGATGGCATTTGCCATGATGGCCAGGCTGTTGGTCCACAGACCGCCCATGATCTCAAAAACTGTGAAGACGAGGTTCAGAAAGAATGCGAGCCTAATATCGCCCAGCTCGCTGTGATGGTGAGCATGCTCATGGTCGTGGTCATGGGCCATTTCAGTCAATACCTCCGCGGTAATCATGCCTCTCAATGAGAGATGGCATTCCCGGCGTGAAGGATTCATTAGCAGTAAGATCATTCATACACCATTTCACCATCCTCGTGAAGTGAGGTAGTGCCGGTAAGCCGTCTCACGTTTCCCTTGACAAGCAGGGATTATGATGGTCTTCAATTAATGTTGTGTTTGCGACATTACACCGACGAGGCATGGCATGAAAGAGCGATTGCACGGATACTTCTCACCCTCGAACATAGCGGTAATAGGCGCGTCCACCAAGAATCACTGGTTCACCAACATCGTCGACAATGCTGCAAGGGCAGGTTTCACAGGACGTTTCATCCCCGTTAACCCCGGTGCAGCCGAGGTGTGCGGCATACCAGCTGTGTCCTCTATTGCGGATCTCCCTGGGGGCGCAGTCGATTTGGCAGCAGTCATCGTCAAGAGCGTAAAAGTCCTTTCAACTGTGGGAGAGCTTGCATCGAGAGGCATCAGGAACATCCTGCTCATTTCATCGGGCTTTGCCGAGGCGGGCGAAGCAGGCGCGCTTCTCCAAGATGAGCTCAGGGACTTCTGCCGGGTCAATGGCATCCTGCTCCTCGGGCCCAACTGCCTGGGTTTCATGAATGTGGGCCGCAGGGTGAGCGTTTTTGCCGGAGGATCGGTGGAGGGAGATCTTCTCCCCGGCACCATCGGCCTCCTCGGTCAGAGCGGTGCGGCAAGCGAGTTGATAGCCACCAAGATTCTCAAAAAGGGCTTAGGCGTATCGCTCTATGTCACGACCGGCAACGAAGCCGTGATCTCTACCGAAGACTGCCTCGATCACCTGATCAATGACGGCACCACGCGGGTGATCGTCGGCTTCATGGAGGGATTCAGGGATATGCCCAGGTTGCGGCGGCTCGCCGTGGAGGCCGCTCACAGGCTGATTCCCATCATCCTCATCAAGGTGGGCCTCTCCGAGAAGGGCGTCCGGGCCGCCAGGTCACACACGGGTGCGCTCGCAGGGGACGCCGGTGTTATGGAAGGGTTTTTCAGACAGCACGGGATCATACGGGTGGAGAGCATCGAAGAGCTCGTGGAGACTGCCGGCATCTTTTCCCGCTGCCCCCTGCCGAAGGGAGGCCGCCTGGGGATATGCACCCTCTCCGGCGGGCTGGCCGGGCTCTATGCTGACCTGTGCGCGCGCCTTTCCATCGAGCTGCCGGACCTCTCCACAGGTACGGTCGCCAGGCTCATGGAGGCCTTGCCCGATTTCGCCCAGCCCGGCAACCCCCTTGATGTGACCGGGTCGGGTTTTTCCAGCGGCATGGACAAGATCGTGAAGATACTGCTCGATGATGACCGCATCGACATCCTCGCACCGTTGACCTTTTCACCGGGCAGTGAGCATGACGCTCGGGCGTCGAAGATCAATGAATCATTCCTACCGCTGCTCCCCTTTGCCCGGAAACCCATCGTGCCGATCACCTTCCGGGAAGTGAGCGACTATGCCCGGAAATATTACCGGGAACATGGGGTGTACTATATCGAGCATGTGGAGGACGGGTTCAAGGCCATTGCTCACCTCATCAGGTACTCGGAGTTTCAAGAGAGATTCCATTCAGAGTGAGATTCCATCCGGCTACTGACTTCCATCAAGAGGAAGGATCTCTCGAAGAAAGATTTTTCTTATTCATGAATGGAAGCTTGCAGGAGCAATTTCAGGGGACCTGTTTCATGCCCCGAGACGGCTCTTCAGCCGAGGTCCGAGAGGATCTCAATCGTGGCGATAAGCCGGGAGTCTTCCAGAGCCGCCTCACGGTGCAGAGTGGCCTCAAGGTAATCGGGCATCTTGAGCATGGTCATGAAGGCGTCCACGGAAGGGTACTTCACCAGGAGGACCTGGTCCCATCTTTCATCAGCAGGTGCGATCACCCCGACAAATGCCTTGGACATCCAGATGGGCCGCGCCCCGACTTCATTGAGCTTCTCCAGGGCCGTATCCATGTAGCGTTTATATGCCTGTCTCCCCGAGCATGGTTCAAAGGTTGAACCCTGCGGGTAGAGTGCCTTTTCCCGGAACTTCAGAAGGTTGACCATCACGACGGGCGTATCCTTTGGAAGCGAGTTCTTGAGGAGCATGAGGTTTTCCTTCAAAGGTGTTATGGTCTTCACTGAGCACCTCCTTCGAGATTGAGTACCATGGGTATGAATCTGATGCCGTTGTTCACCTGCTCGATCCCCGTGTCCTGAAAACCCATCCTGCGGTAGACAGGTGCCGAGTTCGGCGAGGAATTGACCGTGAGTCTCCTGAGGCCCGGGGACTTGTCTCTGCAGGTCTTGACGGCCAGGGACAAGAGTTCCCTGGCTATACCCCTCCTCTGGAATTCTCCATCCACGAACAGAAGTGAGATGTGGCTGAAGTCACGAAGATGGATAGCGCCTATCACCTTGCCGTCATGTTCCGCCTGGAAGGTAAGATGGCCTGAGAACAGCCTCTTGAGAAAGGCATCCGGCTGAATGTATCTCATGAACTCCTCAACTCCTTCAGGAGGGTAGAGCGGACCGACGGCAGACCGGAACACCCGGGCTATGAAATCACTCACGCCCGGTATATCGTTCTTTTCCATATGCCTGTAGGTAATGAGCTCATTCATGAGGTTCTGCATTGTATCCACTTTTCATAGTTATGGGAAGAATTTACCATCGGGAGTTCCCGTGAAACAATACCGGTTACGGGTTACCTCCCGTTTATGAGGATAAGGCCTATGGTGCAGAGGACGAACCCTGCCGCGTTGGCAGGACTCAGATGCTCATGGAAGAGCATTAGCCCTATGGGGAGCAGGATCATGGCAACGGCGACGGTGGAGACCAGCACTGCGATGCTGATATTCCACCCGCTGCGGTATGCGAGCAGGAAACCCAGCTCCAGTCCGACTATGGCAAAGCCAAGGCCTATGCTCGTCCAGTTCAGCCGGCCTATGGATTCCATGAGGGGCCGGTCATGGGAGATGACAAGGAAGAGACCCATGCAGAAGAGGGTTGAAACGGCGTACGTCACCGTCAGCGCAAGGAGCGGATTCGCAGCAGGCGGCGTTACCTTCTGAAAGATGTGGTAGAATACGTTGGATGCGACGGTGAGGGCAATGGCTGCATAGTACATGGGCGTTCTCCTAATCGATGGTGATTCGATTCTAAGGCAATCTCGGGATCCGATCAATTGAAAGAAACCGAACATTCTTTCCTGGCTGGAAAGTCCCACGGGCAAGCCCTTCGGGCTTCGCCCGTGCCACCCGGTCTTAGCATGGCTGGGAAAGGCCGGAGCCCAGTTTTGCATTCTATCTCATAAGGATTTCCGGTACCCCTCGCCCCGACCCTCTCCCCATGACGTCATGGGGAGAGGGGATGAAAGCATCGAGCCCAAGATACAGGGATTGCTTCGCTTCGCTCGCAATGACGGATACTCATTAGCATCAATGCTTGTCACGTGTATCTCTCCTGTCCTCTCTTTTCCAAAGGGAGGGGCTTTCAACACTACACCATGATTACGAGGGAGTGAAACGACTGTGACAATCCAGCAGGGTGCCTGATCGGACACACTTCCCGTGAGCCCTTCAGTACAAGTGCCAGGATTAGGTGCCCCCTCTCCGCCTTTCAGGGGGAGAGGGTTGGGGTGAGGTGGTGATGTTCTTGAATTCAGTCTTAAGATTATTTCTTCAAGAGGGCCTTTATCTTTTTTGCGTCCGCTTCGGTGTAGTACTTGCAGGCCCCGCGGGTCGAGTTCGGCTCGACGCCTGCCTTCACGATCGCGTCCTTGACCTCTTTCAGACCTACGCCCCACTCACGTGCCAGGTTTGCCGGTGTAATCGATTTGGGTTTTTCTGCCATGATCTGTCCTCCTCTTTTATCATAAATTAGGGGACTCTTCCTGGATTTTCAATGGGTCATGCACCATTGACCGAACAGGTCCCGTCACTTTTCATGATAAAAGATACCAGGAGAAAAACAAGATGAGACTGTCCTCGTGGCC
>DATKLV010000350.1:0-5967 GCA_035542255.1 Desulfomonilia bacterium
TTCTTAGATCGAATACCGTGCATTGAATATGTTGATGAGTTTGGAGGAGGTGTCCCATGAACATGATCTCGGTATCGTGCCGTGATGGAATCGCTGTGGCGAACTTGAGCAGAGGCGTCACGAACGCCCTGAATCTCGACCTTGTCCATGAGCTTGATGAAATCCTGGACAAGGTTGAGCATGACTCCGGCATACGAGGGCTTGTCCTAGGGAGCGGGAGCGACAAGTTTTTCTCCATAGGCTTTGACATTCAGCAGATGTTTGATTTTTCCCGGGAAGATTTCGAGACATTCTTCAGGGCGTTCAATGATGTCTGCCTCAGGCTGTATACGCTTCCCAAACCGACGGCGGCCGCGATTACCGGACATGCCGTAGCGGGCGGATGCATCATGGTATTGTGCTGCGATTACCGGTTCATAAGCGACGGGAAGAAATACATGGGTCTCAACGAGATCAGACTGGGTGTCCCTGTCCCTTACCTTGCCGACTGCATACTGAGGGATCTTGCAGGCACCTGCGCCGCCCAAGAGATCATGGAGACAGGGAGGTTCTACGAGCCCGTGGAATCGCTGCGGGTGGGTCTGGTCGATGAAGTGGCACCTTCAGGGGAAGTGTCTGACCGTGCATGCGAGAAGGTGAAATCTGCAGGCGGTTGGCCTCCCAAGGCATTTGCCGCGATCAAGAGGAACAGGACCGAAGAAATAGCAAAGCGTGTGCGGAACCTTCAGGAAGCCAAACACCGTGAATTCATCGATTGCTGGTATTCGAGCGATGCACGAGCCCTGATCAGGGAAGCAATGAAGAGGTTCTAGCAGGCGCTTCCATCCATGCGGAAGGGTAACGGATAGATGCTCTTTAGATGGTGAAGTGACTCAGCCATGAACAGCACACACTTAGAATTTAAAGTGAATTCCCATGCCGACATCATTATTACTGGTTATTATCGGCCTGACGGTCATTGAACTGAATATGGAGGTTGAAGATCGACCGCCATTATCCGGATGTTCCCGTTTAGCAGCCAACATGCCGAAAGAGTAACCGATATACAAAGCAAGCGGATAATCACTGATCCAATGAACACCGTTATTAAGCATCTGAAAGCCGCATAACGACATGAGCGTGTATCCAAGTGGGCGAATACAGGTATATTCCGGATAGTTTTCAGCGATAACGGTTACCGTCAACATGGAAGATGCCAAATGGCCGGAAGGCATGGCATCATAATGGGATACATTTTTATGGTATCTGACCGGACTGACAAAAGGACGCCAGCGGTCTTTATTATCATTCGATGCCGGAGATGTGCGACCGGTCAGATGTTTCAATAACTGAACCGTGACGCCGACGCTGACCAAACCCTCAGCAAGCTGACTGGTAGTGTGCAGGGCTCTGCTGTCTTTATAATACCAGCCGTAGGATAAAAAACCTCCCGCAATCCCGATATCCACTGCACCGTCTCCCAGAAAATAAAGTGCCGAGCCGAAATCACGCGGAAATTCCAAAAAGGGAAGTCCTTGGATATTGGAAGTTTCATGGGATATATGCAGCTTGTCCCCTGTCCTCTGGGCTGCTTTGACAATGGGCTCATCATAATACACAAGCACCCCGGTGATTACTGTCATTCCGGCCAATAGTCCGATATTATCACGGCTAAAAGTACCTTTTGCAAAAGCCTCCAGATCCGAAGGCGCCTTTTTTAAAAAGTCAAATAAACCGGGATTATCGGCATGATCGATCGGGTGATCCGGCGTGTCTTGTGCTAAGGCATTGATTTCGATAAGGGTTGTAATCTTAAGGCCGATTAATGCCAGCAGTAAATATTTTTTTATCATGGTTACATCAAAACCGTTGCCGTCGAGCTAAGCTGCACTGACGCGCACTTTATCATTTGACGGCCCCACAGAAAGGCAATATAGCTAGAGAAGCTGTTGAAAGAGTCTGGCCGGACCCAAATCCATCAAATTCGGACCATCAAAACAAAAGCATCGATATAAATAAATCCAATGACAGGTAGTCTGTGGACTCGCTTATTTTATCACTTTTTGCATCTGAGTTCTTCAACAGCATTTGAAGCAATTTATTGTCGGTCATGAGTGCAGATCTCATGCATAATATAAATAAGAATTCATTTCATATGGTCAATCATTGATCGCTGAATATAATCTGTTGTACTTCATGACTTCCACAAGTGGGCATTCTCCTGGGCGAATTGCCGGAAGGTTATGGGTGGCCTGCCCGTGATCTTCCTGACTGTGGGTGCCACCACGGCAGTATGACCGGCCTTGGTGATCCTGTTCAGGCTCATCAGCTGGTCGATGAGCACCTGAGGCATCCCCATGTCCTGCATGGCCTTTTCAGCCGTCTCCTCCGGCACATCGACATAGGTCACCTTCTGGCCTGTCACCTCGGAGATGATCGCCGCAACATCGGCATTCGAGAGGGCTTCCCCGCCGGTCACGTCATAGGCCTTCCCTCTGTACTTCTGCTGATTGAGGATCAGCTCCACCGCAACCGCAGCAATATCCTTCACATGGACGAAGCTTGATCTGCCGTCCCCCTGTGGCTGGTAGATGGTATTGAGGTTCCTGATGTTCTCCCGGTGGTAGGTGGCGAAATTCTGCATGAAGGTCATGGGGCGCACGATCGCATAGTCAATACCGCTCTCGATGACCGCCTTGTCGACATCCCCATGGGCTTTGAAGAGGGAGCCCTGTGACTCCGCATCCGCACCAATGGCTGAAGAACGAACGATGTACCTGACACCTGCCTCTTTTGCAGCACCCACCGCATCGATCAGCCAATCCCTCATTTGGGGCACAAACGGCGCGAGCAGGAACACGGTATGTATGCCCTTCATGGCCTTGACCATGGAACCATGATCGGTGTAGTCAAAGACCACGGTCTTCACCCCGGCAACTGAAGATCCCGACCTGGTAATGCCTGCCACAAAATCCGCCCCCTTTACCTTCAGGTATTCCACTACATGACTGCCTATCTGTCCGGTCGCACCGGTTACCAGAATCTTTTCTCTCATGGCCTTTCTCCTTTGCATTCCGTAAAGCTCGATTTCACCTTCCATATGGCTTGTCCGGTCAAAATCAAGGGACCATGCTATTCAAGAAATGCGCAGTTATGTCTGCGGTCAGTGCCACTCCGCCTATTACTTTGAACCATGGCAGGTAAGGTGTATCCTGCGCGTATGAGGTCATAGCGAAGGCTGCTGCTGTCCAGGCTGCCGACAAGACCGGGCTCGACAGGGCAAGGGAACCGATCAGAAAGGCCCGGTTTTTCTGGGATGTCATTGTTTCAGAAAACAGCATGGGCTTCCATAATCCCGATCAGGTTCTCAACACCCTGGGCCGTTCCATCGACATGGCCCATCAGGCCATTGCAGAGGCAAACAAGGCTGCAGGCACCCAGTTTTAAGAAAGAGCGAAAGAGGGACGCATCTCACGAGTACCGCTTCTCCAGCTCCAGCCCTTTATATTCGCCGATGAATCCGAAATCCCGGAGCGGCCCGGCATAATCGCTCTCCAGAGCAGGCTTGCCGTTGATGGTCGTCACCGTGATGATCTTCTCCGGGCTGAACTCGCGGCCGAACTGCGCCTTGAATAGGGTGAGACAGGAAAGGATGAGAGGGTCATCGTGCGGTATCAGGAAGTTCAGCACGCTCCCGTTGCGGCGTGAGATGAGCACCGGCCTTTTCCCGCGGTAGACCAGATGGGTGGAAGGGATACGGCTTGGCAGCTTGCCCTTGAGAGAGTCGAGCCTGATGCCGCAGAGCGAGGCCGGATCCACGGCGTTGACCCAGTAGACTTCTTCCCCGGGAAGGGGATCGTTCAGAAACCTGAATGCATCAAACGAGATGAACTGGACGCCCGGTATCCCGTCGAAGAAGTACCCCGTGAGGATCTCGCCAGAGAGCTCCATGAGCCTCAGGGCCTTGAAGACCGAGGGCCACTGGAGGACCGGAAGCTCGTAGGCCAGGATCTCCCGGAAGAGGATGCCGTAGCGCCTGAAGAGCTGGCGCACGCGGTCCTTGACCAGTTCCACTTCATCGATGGAATCCTTTTCCATGCCCTCGATATCCAGTGCATACCAGTTGCCCGGATAGGGACGGGCCGTGCTCCACCGGTTATACCCCGTACGGAAAGGCCGCCGTTGCTCAGTCTTCAGACCGGCAGGGATGAAATTCGTCAGGATCCCCAGGCGGAGCGCTGCAAAAGAGTCATTGCTCACTTGACCCTGCCAGACCAGATCCCAGAGTTTCTTGGTCACGGTGCGGCTGTCCGACCGGGAAAACCTGACAATATCCAGGAGGTCGTACCGCCCGATCTCCCGCGGGAACAGCTTTGAGAGCTCTTCCGGCAGGTCCGCTCCGCCGTGACCGTCGCCCCGCTCCAGGAAGAGTTCCAGGTCGTCGGCAAAGGCAAGGCCGATTTTCTTGTTCCCGCAGCCGAACCACATCAGATCGCTTGTCTGCATCAGGCTGTCCAGCCAGGAGCAGTAGTAGGGCGACATGCGGGCAGGCAGGATCTGCTTTTCCCATGCATCGGCCGGGGCCGGGTAGCCGAAGAGCTGATCCATCCTCTCCTGGAGATCGCCGATGGCATCACCCGGCCTGATGATCCCCTGCCAGGCGGCCAGGAACAGGGGGAGATGATCGATGCCCAGGGCCCGGAAGGAAGGCTGGCGTGACTTGCGGGCCATCCTCAGGAGGATCTCCAGGTTTTCCTTCTCGCAGATCTCCGGCTCCGCAGCGTCTTGGCTGAGCAGATCGATGATGAGTGCCTCGGCCTCGGCGAGGCCTGCCAGCAGGTCATCCAGAGCCTGATCGCCGAGGCCGAGCGCTTCACTTACAGTCATTTTCCCGAGAGGTCCGTAGAAGGAAAGCCACTGCAGGAAGACCTCGGACAGCACACGGTCATTCTGATCTCCCATGCCGTTATCTCCCGCCGCACTTTCTCCGGCGGCTGGGGATTCCCTGCCGAGGGGCTCTTCCGTGATGAGATCACGGGAGTCTATTTCAATGGGCTCTTGGGGCCCATGGGGCAGGGTTGAAAAGGCCATGCCGACGCGATCCAGGTCCTCCAATGCGCAGACCATCCGGACGGATGCATGGGGCAACCTGATGGAGCAAACCTTATGACGTATCGGCTCGACCACCTCTGCTGGCTGCAAGTCATGGTCGCGCTCCATGGCGGCGAGGAGCGTTTGCCATTCGGGAACCGGGATGAGACACCGCTCCTTTACCCAGTCGAGGAGGTCCTCCGCGGACCGTGGAGCGTAGCCCGGAGCCGTACGCTGGAGCTTGGCTTCGAGGTTTTCGATAAGGTTACCTGGGATGCGGGGCCTGAGGCTCGTTGAAAAGAGGACCTCCTTCAGCAGATCCCTGCTCAGGCCGGAGGTCTTCCCGGCCAGGGGCGAGTCGTCTTCATACATGTACGTGTTGGTCTGCTTCCAGACGAGGCCGTCCGCAAAGGGGGATGCCGCCTCTGTGGTCACCCCGGTAAGCCTGATCTGGCCGGTCCGCACTTCATCAAGAAGCTTCCGCAGGCTCTCCAGGTCGAACTCGTCCTGCAGGCAGGTGCGCCATGTCTCCAGGAGGATCGGGAAATCCTCATACTGCATGACGGCATCCATGAGCTTCTTGGACCTCAGCCGGTTCAGCCAGAGAGGCAGGCGCTTCTTGAAGTCGGCCCGCGGAAGCAGGAGAGCGCGGCCCGCGTTCTCCCGGAACTTGGCCCCGAAGAACCCGCTCTTCTCCAGGGTCCGGCGGAGAAGCCGCTCCAGGTTCTCCGGCGTCACCAAAGAGAAGATGTCTTCAGCGGAGAACTCATGCGGCAACATGAGCAGGAGGCAATCGTTATTCTCGATGACCTCTAGGTGGTAGTGATATTTTTCCTCCCAGGCCGCCTGCAGCGCGAGGCTGAAAGGTGTGTTGATCTTTGCGCCCCAGAGGTTGTG
>DATKLV010000351.1:0-9260 GCA_035542255.1 Desulfomonilia bacterium
CCAAGCTGGAATCCAAGAAGGGAGCGTGCAGGAACACCGAGATCTTTGAGAGCCATGGCAAGCAGTCCTATTGTCACCTGCTCACCTGTCGAGACAATGACGTCCATCTCCCGGGGATCAGGGGACGGAGATAACTCCCTGGCGAGTCTGATGAGTTTGTCTGTCTCTCCGGACATGGCAGATACCACCACGGCTACATCATTGCCTTCCCGATATCTCTTGGCGATCTTTCCTGCCACGAATTTTATCTTTTCCAGAGAGCCGACAGATGTCCCTCCGTACTTTTGTACAATAATCCCCATACCGATTCACCCCTTACGTTATGGGCATATGCAGCCTATGCAAAAATACCCCGATCTTTTTGGCATACCCCCTGCGACAGCAGCATGTGAGAAACAGGTCTGATCATCCAGCAAGGTATTCTATCCATGGGAGTTCTGCAGATATGGTGATTCTCCTTGAGCTCTCCCCTGAATGTTCAATAGTGACATCCACTGTTGTCCCGATAAAAAAACCGTGTACTCGTTCAGCCCATTCGACAATTATGATATGATTCTTGTCCATAAAGTCTTCAAGTCCGAGATTACCTATTTCTTCAGAGTCTAGCCTATAGAGATCTACATGGATTATGTCAAGCCTTGCGTTGTACAGGTTCACCAGGGTAAAGCTCGGACTGACAACCGTTGTGGGGTTATGGGGCTCCAAGCCCGCCACAATCCCCTTGGTTAGCAGAGTTTTGCCCGCACCCAACTCGCCATTGAGCAGGATAAGTTCACCTCCTTTAAGGAGAGAGCCTATACGTATCCCCAGCGAATAGGTATCTTCAGGAGATTTCGAGATAAATTCCTGTTTCATGCACTCTCCAGGACCACTATCGCAACAGCACAGCCTTTATCATGAGCTATGCTTACATGGTGCCTGACAGCGCCGATGAGATGTGAGATCTCTTGTGCTTTCCCGGTAAGATTGAGATGGGGCACTCCATTCATTATACACACAGAGATGTCTTTGAAAGGGATGCCGTAAAATTTTCCTGCAGAGAGTGCTTTGAAAGCAGCTTCTTTAGCAGCAAACCTGCCTGCAAGACACGTTGCCGGGTCATACCTTTTCATACAGTAACTTACCTCATCCGGTGAGAAAATTTTCCGTAAGAAGCGCATGCCATATCTCTGAAGCAGGGAATTGATACGGTCGATATCAACAATGTCGATTCCGATTCCGATGATCACCTAAGCACCCGCGATGGAGTTCATGACCGATCGCACCCTTTTGGCATGAAGACAATTGTGAACACGCACCATATCCACTCCATTCAAGGCAGCCCAGGCTGTTACCGTGTCTGTACCTTCTTCACGCTCATCAATGCTGCCATTGATGATTTTGCCGATGAATGTTTTTCTTGAATGACCTACGAGGAGGGGCATGTGGAGCGACTTGAATTCTGAAATATGGCGTAGAATGGAGAGATTTCCGTGAAGGTCCTTGCCAAAACCCAGCCCGGGGTCGATGATGATGGAATCAGGCGAGATGCCTGCATCCAGGCACATCTCTATCCTCTCATCTAGAAAGGTATAGATTTCACTTATTATATCCTTATAGATGGTATTGTCTTGCATGGTTTTTGGAGTTCCCCGCATGTGCATTAGTATAACACCGCATCCGTGCTCACGTGCCAGGGACATCATATCAGGGTCATCTCTAAGTGCACTGATATCATTGATAATGGATGCCCCGGCCTTGAGCGCTTCCTCAGCCACGACGGCCTTGGTTGTATCGATACTGACGGGAATCTCTAAAGAGGATGCCAGCTGTCTGATCACGGGAGATATCCTTGAAATCTCCTCCAGGGCATCCACGTTTTGGGATCCGGGTCGTGATGATTCTCCCCCGACATCGATGATCTCGGCGCCTAGTCCCACCATTTCATGGGCATGTTCGAGTGCGGAGTCAGGATCGAGAAATCTACCTCCATCGGAAAAAGAATCGGGGGTCACGTTGAGAATACCCACAATGACAGGTAACTCCGTCCACGTAAGTTTTCTACTGCAGAGAGTAAGTTTCAAAGGGCCCTTTTCAGGGAACACCTGTTCGCGGATACTCAGGACCAGGGGCTCCAGCCCCGGTTGAAGTTCGAGTTTGTTCACGAGGAGTCTGAAGTGCCGTAGGTCTCCCATGATCACGCAGTCGGAAGTCTCCACTTTTCCTGAGATCACGTGTCTGTGAACCGCAACATCTCCTCCGATGGAGAGCATAGACTGTTTGAGGATATTGGCTGCGTAGAGTTTGACTCCCCTGACCAAGAGGTTTACATGGTTAAGCTTGGGAACCATATATGGAAGTGAAGCAGGATCGACTCCGCAGGAGAGCAGGATGTCCCCATCCGCATCACACAGCAGCCTAGATTGGGGCAATCCCCTCCTGGACGATCCTGTCGATCTCTGAACCATCGATGACCTCTTTTTCCAGCAGGGTCTGGGCTATCTTGTGAAGTATGTCAAGATTGCCTTCAACGATCGAACGAGTTTTTGAATAGCAATCCATGATGATGGACTTTACTTCCTCATCGATCTTCTGTGCCGTCAGTTCGCTGTAGTCAACCCTTTTGGAGATTTCCCTCCCCAGAAACATCTCCTGCTCAACTTTACCGAAGCTCAATGGTCCGAGAGAGCTCATGCCCCATTCGGTGACCATATGCCTGGCCATATCGGTGGCGCGTTCGATATCATTCCCGGCACCGGTAGTAAGGCAGCCCAACACCAGCTCTTCGGCTACACGCCCGCCCATGAGGACGGAGATGGTGGCCAGGAGGAATTCCTTGCTGTAGGTATGCCTGTCATCAATGGGGAGCTGTTGAGTGATGCCCATTGCGCGTCCTCTTGGGATAATGCTTACCTTGTAGACCGGGTCGGCATTCGGAAGTTTCTTCGCCATGAGGGCATGTCCCGCTTCATGGTACGCCGTGGTCTTCTTTTCTTCTTCAGAGATCACCATGCTCTTGCGCTCGACGCCCATGAGGACTTTATCTTTTGCCATCTCCATGTCTTCCATCATCACTTTTGTCCGTTTTTTCCTGGCAGCCAACAGTGCGGCTTCATTCACAAGATTGGAAAGGTCAGCGCCTGAAAAACCCGGTGTAGCCTTGGCAAGTATTGCCAAATTGATATCTTCAGCCATAGGAATATTACGGGTATGAACCCTGAGGATTCCCTCCCTCCCCTTGACATCGGGGCTGGCTACCACAACCTGGCGATCGAACCTCCCGGGTCTGAGCAGGGCAGGGTCCAGTACATCCGGACGGTTGGTAGCAGCCATGAGGATCACGCCTTCGTTGGACTCGAATCCATCCATTTCCACCAGGAGCTGGTTTAGGGTCTGCTCTCGTTCGTCGTGGCCGCCGCCAAGACCGGCACCCCTATGCCTTCCGACTGCATCGATCTCATCGATAAATATTATGCATGGGGCATGCTGCTTGCCTTGTGCAAAGAGATCCCGTACACGGGAAGCACCTACACCCACGAACATCTCCACAAAGTCGGAGCCCGACATGCTGAAAAAGGGTACACCCGCTTCACCCGCTACAGCCTTAGCGAGCAGGGTCTTACCGGTTCCGGGAGGGCCAAGGAGCAACACACCCTTGGGAATCCGTCCGCCGAGCGAGGTAAAACGTTTTGGTTCTTTAAGGAATTCGATGATCTCTTCCAGCTCCTCTTTCGCCTCATCCACGCCGGCAACATCGGCAAAGGTTACTTTCATCTTATCCTGGGTCATCAACCTGGCTTTGCTCCGGCCGAAACTCATGGCCTTTGTTCCTCCTGTCTGCATCTGCCTCATGAAGAGGACCCAGACACCGATAAGCAACAGCATAGGTATCCATGATATTAGGGCTGAGAGGTACCAGGGGGATTCATCCTTTGGTTTTGCAGTAATTAAGACATTCTTCGAGGTGAGTCGTTCCACGAGCTTTGGGTCATCAGGTGCATAAGTCTCAAAGATCTTCCCGTTCGTCAGGGATCCCTTGATCTCGCTCCCCTGGATTGTTACATCCTTCACTTCACCTTTATCCAAGATCTTAAGAAACTCGCTGAAGGGAATAGTAGAGGTCTGTTTCGATGGTTGGTTAAATAGGTGGAAGAGCATCACCCCGATAAGTGCGATGACTATCCACAAAGCTACGGTTTTAATCATGCTGGTGTTAGTGTTCATGGAATGCTCGCTATTTCACTTTAAGCTTTGCAGATGGTGTGGTCCCCAGGGAGGCTATCAGGATTTTAGCTATATCCCGGTTATTCTCAGATATGGCACTTAAGCTCTGACGTGCCTCATTGTCTTTTCCCAATGCAATCAATGCATTGGCTTTGAGGAATAACGCCTGATCCGTCAGATCTTTCGGTGCATTCTCGATACAGCCATCCAGCAGCGGCAGAGCCTTGGTCGGCTCCTTTTGCTGAATATAAGTGCTTGCCATGATTAAGACCGCCTGCCAGTGCCACACATCCTTGCGGCCCCATTTATTTATGAATTCATCTGCATAAGACAATGCCATCTTCTGGTTCCCCTGATCGAAAGACATACGGGCGAGTCTTAGTTTGGCTAGTTTGCCTGCCTTTGTATCGGAGTAGTCTTGTGCAACCTGAAGTGTTGCCTGTGAATTATCGGCGGCCTTCATATAGGCATTCATTGCATCCAATTCCCTGCTCGTCTTCCAGTAGTAGATGCCGTAACCTCCTGCCAGGATACCCACCAAGACAACTACACCAATGATGAATTGCTGAGGATGCTCCCTTATCCATACAAGCACGCTGCTTGTCGTGGTAACGAATTCATCCGGCGTATTGAGCATATCTTTACGAGTCATACGTGCCATGTGTATTCACACCTCCAGATAGATAGGATTCATATAGTAATTCTATGCAGTATATGTCAATTACGTAATCTTTACATCAAAATCCTGGATTTATTACGGGTGGGATTATAGGAGGCATAGAAATTTGACAGAAATGCTCCTGAGGATAGTGCCGCTTTAAAGAGACGTCCCTGCATGGTGTATGCAGGGACATTGTTTTATAGGATATTTTTAAGTTATTTACTGCAAAGAAACAGGCTCGAGGATCTGTGGCGTTATGAAGATCAAGAGCTCCGTCTTGGTATTATGGTCATTCGTTCCTTTGAACAGGTAGCCTATCACGGGAAGATCACCCAGGAATGGTACCTTCTGTACGATATTCGTAGTCGTTTCCTCGATAATGCCACCGATGACTGTTGTTTCGCCGTTCCTTACCAGCAATTGCGTTGTCGCCTCACGGTTGTCTATGGATGGGTCGCCCAGCTGGTTCTTGACGGAACCTATTGCGTCGCGCTTCACACTGATCTCCATATTCACGCTGCCGTCAAAGGCGATCCTCGGGGTAACATCGAGCTGAAGGTTTATGTCCTTCAATTCCGTTGAGAGCTGGCCTTCCTGGTTGCGGACGATATAGGGATATTTTTGACCCTGTTTGATGGTAGCCTTCTGGTTGTCCATGGTGACAACCTTGGGCCTGGACAACACATTGACAGATCCTACGGTCTCACCGATGTCGAGCCTCAGGTCTAGAGATGCGGCAGTTGAACCCCCGAGCCTGCCGAAGTTTATGCCGAACCCGGCATTCTGGCTTTCACCGAAATTGACTGCCATAGATGGGGATGGGACCACTGTTGTTGTAAAGGAAGGTTGACTGCCCCCACTAACCACATCAGTGGAGAATGGACTCACTGCCGGACCGAGGTTTATACCCGACAGGCCGAAAAGATGGTGGGAAGTCTGACTCCTGAAATTACCTCCCCATGTAATGCCGAGCCCCTTGGAGAAGTCAGTGTCAGCCTGTACGATCCTTGCCGAGATGATGACCTGGGGGGTTGGTTTGTCCAGTCTTTTTACCATGGCGCTGATCTCATCCACACTCTTCTTGATGTCTTTAACGATGAGCACGTTTGTTCTGTTTTCTGCAGTGATATTACCCCTCTCTGACATGAGCCCCACCTCTTTGCCCTTGATGACCGAGGTTATTTCTGAGGCCTTTGCAAAGTTGACCGGTATTACAGAGGTGATGAGGGGTTCCAGTTGCTCCTGGGTTTTTTTAGAGGCAAGCAGACGCTCCTGGGCCGATTTGATCTTATCCGCAGGTGCAATGCGTACTACATTGCCCATGGCCATCTTATCAAGATCCTTACTTTCCAGGACTACGTCCAGGGCCTGATCCCACGGGATATCCTTAAGTCTGATGGTGACCGTTCCCTTGACCTCGTCAGAGGTCACGATGTTGAGCCCGCTCACGTCTGCAATGATCCGCAGGATATTCTGGATATCAGCATTCTGGAAATCAAGGGTAATCTTTTCCCCCTTGTACTTGGGAGAGGTATCGGTATTTATAACATTGCTCTGGAAGGGTGCTTCTGGTGATATGCCTTTAATATAGGGCTTTGCGGATTGTGATGGTGCAGAAGGCTGTTCAGCCACAGCAGCCTGAGCTGTGTCAAGTTCGACGGTCTTAACCGGTTTAACCTTGTTCTTGATTTCGTCAGGAATATCAAAATCCATGATGAGAAGCTTGTTGTCCTGAGAAACAAAGTAAGGAGTCATCTGTTTCATGGTTATATCGAAGAGTACATCCTCTTTGTCCTGTCTTGGAAGGATCTCCTGAATCGCTGTTGCGAACTCGGACGTAATGTACGGCCGTGCGAGATGGTTCGGGATCTTGGCCTTGTTGATTCTCAGCACCACGCTGTTGCCTTCCCGGTTCACGTCGTAAGTAGCCTGCCCATCGAGACCGATTTGGAGCCTGGATTTATTTTCAACATTCATGAAATCCACACTCTTAATGGTTAATCCGGATGCGGAAAGCGGCAGGGCCAGCAAGCCGATTATGAATACTAGGATGGTATGTTTCTTCATGCTACTTTACCCCCTCTTCCTTCCTGAGAGACAAGACAACTTCTCGGGTGGTCACACGACCCATGTAGTCTTTGAAATGTTGCTTGATGGTAACACCTTCTTTTGCAATCTTTGTTACGATCCCATTGTTTTCGCCAATGAGCGTACCTTCAGTGATGATATATCCCATACCTGACGAATCCTGAATAAGTGCGCGGTTCTGTTTGCTGAGGATGACCCCGACAAGATAGACCTGCGAGAGGGAGAGCTGCTGGAGTGCATCCGGACCTCTGGTGCCCCCCGGTCCTCTTCCGCCGGGATTTATGCCTTCGAATGGCTGGAAGGGATCTCGTATACCGATCACTTGATATTCAGCTTTTTTCTCCTCCAGCGGAACGAGCACAGGCTTCACTACCTCGGCCTTCTTCTTGGCTGCCGCATGCGGGGTCGGGCTTGTTGAACCGGTGGGCGGCTGGCTGCCCCCGGTGCAGCAGAAAAGTAATCCGGATAGGCTTATGATCAGGAGAGAACTGATAATTTTATTCATTTTTTCTCTCCTTTCTTGGCGTTTGTTTCTGCAGGCGTAGGTTTTGTCGCTTCAATAAACTTGTAGGTGACAGCAGTACAAGATGTGGAAACCATCGTACCGCCTGAAGAGCTCTTCTTAGGTGTACCTATGGAGATATCCAGGATGTTGACGATTCGCGGCATCTTTGAGACATTATCGAAGAAAGTTACTATGTCTCGATACTTCCCATCCACCTGGATATCAACAGGTATCTCTGCATAAAAGTTTTTAGCTACCTCGGGCATGGGTTTGAACAGCTTGAACTGCAACCCTGCGGCAGTGCCCAGAGACGAGACGTTTTCAAGTAGGGTCGGTATCTCGCTCTTGTCAGGGAGCTGCTTCAGTGCGACATAGAGTTTTGCCCTGGTCTGTTCCAGCTCCTCAAGGTACTTGGGCTTTTCCTTAACGATCACCTTTTTTGCAGCAAGCTCGGACTTCAGCTGGTTCAATTCCGGTTCAATGCTTCTGATGTCAGTGAGAACCGGTCTGTAGAAAATCTGCCAGTAAATGCCGACGATCGCGCCAAGCACGACAACGAGGATTAGCACTTTAATGAGCGGCTTCTGTCGTAAGAGTATGTCAATTACGTTCATAATCCACCTCAAGCCGACATCTTAATCTTGCACGTGATTGAGAATTTCTGCCTGCCACCCTCCTGCTGAGAGAGGACCAGGGTCACGTTGTCGAAATGCTTGGAACCCTGGAGTTGTTTCATGAAAGTGGCAATGGTAGTGTTGTCCATAGCTTGGCCTTCGAGAACCATGCTGTCACCCTTGTTGCTTAAAGAAGTCAGCCATGCCTTCTCGGGGATAATCATGCTTAATTCATCCAGGATCTCCACCGGGCCGGTCTTCTTGGCATTCAGGTCTTGGATGACATCGAGCTTTTTCTCCAATTCCTGCTTCTGCTGTTTAAACTTTTCGATTTCCCCTGCCTCGGCGGTGAGCTTCTTGATCTCCATTTTGGTGGTCGCGACTTCCCGTATGAGAGAATCCCTCTGTGAGGTAATCGTTGCCTGGACGAACCATTCAAATATGAGGACGATAAAGATGCAGAGAGCAAGAAGGACAACATGCTCCACAAGGGCCTTCTTTCTCAGTTCCAGCCGGATGGGTAATAGATTAATCTTTACCATTTATAGTCGGCCCTCCTTAATGCAAGGCCCACAGCCACAGCCATCTGTGGTGCAATATAGGCCATATATTCGGGGTCAAAAACCCTATCATCCCATTTGATGTTGTTGAATGGGTTAATGATCTCCACGGGAAACTCCATTTGTTTTTCTAGTAACTTGACAAGCCCCGGTATCCTGCTGGATCCGCCGCTCATGTAGATCTTTTCTATATTCTCATTGACCATAGTCGACAGGAAGAAGTCCAGGGTCCGCCTGATTTCCTGAACGTACGTTTCCGCCGCCATCTTGAAGATGTAATTGATCTTCTCAAGATCAATACCTTCGATATTAGCACCTGTCTTAATGTTCTCTGCCCGTTCGTAGCTCACGCCGAATTCACGCTGTATCCTCTCAGTAAGCTGCCTGCCTCCCATGGAGATATCACGGGCAAAGATAGACATACCGTCTTTGATCACATTGATGTTGATCATTGATGCTCCGGCATCCACGAGTGCCACGATGGACTCAGCAGCATCCGGATAGTTCACTTCATACATCGTTTCCAACGAGAAGACATCGATGTCCATGAGCATGGGCTTCAAACCGGCATTTCTTACGGCTGATGAATAATCATCAACTAGCTCTTTCTTTGCTGCAACAAAGAGAAC
>DATKLV010000352.1:0-4610 GCA_035542255.1 Desulfomonilia bacterium
CACCATGAGTGTGTATCTGATCTGCCATAGGCGCAAGGGGAGACCAAAGCTCGCCTTGGAGGTCTGCAAGGCATGCAGATACAATAAGTCATGCAGGCAATATATCACTTACAGGAATCCGCCGCTTTTTCCCGAGATTGAAAAACTTCAAAGAAATGCAATTTCTTGACACCATACTTCATTGGAACTATGTTAATTCCATATGTCACGTAAAGAGATCCTCATTTATCCTGAAGCTCTTCTGAAGGTTACGGCTGATACGATCGACAAGATAGACCTTGATATTATGACTCTTGTAGATGACATGAAAGACGCCATGTACAATGCCCCGGGAGTGGGTCTTGCCGCCCCGCAGGTGGGATGTTCCAAACGCCTGATCCTCGTGGACCCGACGGCAAAGAAAGAATCGGGCAGCCTCCTTGTCATGATAAACCCAGTCATTGTAGAACAAGAGGGTTCAGTCGGGGATAGTGAAATGTGTCTGAGCGTGCCTGAGATATCGGTCGATGTGAAGAGGGCTGAAAAGATCCTGATCAAAGGTTTAAATCTCAATGGAAAAGAAATACAGCTCGAAGCAGAAGGGTTTCTGGCAAGGATATTTCAGCATGAGATAGACCATCTCAATGGAAAAGTTATTTTAGATTATGCCTCAACGCTCAAAAGGGCCATCTATCTCAAGAAGCGGAAAAAGGGTAAGATATGAGAATTGCCTTCATGGGCACACCGGATTTTGCCGTTCCCACCCTTTCCGCCCTGATTGAATCCAAGTATGACATTGGGTTTGTCATTACTCAGCCTGACAAACCCAAAGGCAGAGGGATGCACATTCAGAGTCCGCCTGTCAAAGAAGTGGCCCTGAATCAGGGGTTGCAGGTGTATCAGCCCCAGACGTTGAGAAACAATGCCGAGATTCGGAGTCTTTTCTCTACGGCCGGGCTCGATGCAGTCATCGTGGTTGCCTATGGAAAGATGATCCCCCCCGGTTTGCTCTCTATACCGAAGATGGGATTTATTAATATCCATGCTTCGCTGCTGCCCGACCTCAGAGGCGCTTCACCAATCAACCGGGCTGTTATGGCCGGATACACGAAAACAGGCATCAGCATCATGCAGATCGATGAGGGAATGGATTCAGGGCCCATATACCTCCAGTCGAGTATCACCTTTGGAGAGGAAGAAGATGCCGCGATCATATCTGAAAGGCTGAGCATCCTTGGAGCAGCAAAACTGCTTGAAGTCCTTGCCCTTATTGAAAAGGGAAAGATCCGGCCGGTCCAGCAGGATAATACACGGGCCACCTACGCACCCATGCTCACCAAGGATGAGGGCAAAATTGATTGGTCTAAAGACCCCAGGGCTATCTATAACATGATCAGAGGGCTTGTCCCCTGGCCATGTGCCTACACCTATTTTCAGGGTAAGATGCTCAAGATCATGAGCGCTTCTTACGAGATAGATAATCATGGTATGAAGACGGGAACGCTCTTGAAGTACAAGTCAGGTGTAAGAATTACCTGCAATGGAGGATATATTCTCCCCAAAACACTCCAACTCGAAGGGAAGAAAATGCTGGATGCTCGTGCATTCTCATGCGGATTGAAGACAGAACAGGAACCTGTGGGAAGAGAAAAAGAAATTTTATGATTATTGCACCCTCCATTCTCTCTGCCGACTTCTCAAATCTGGAGCGGGATATCAACGCCGTTGTGAATGCAGGCGCCCAGTGGATCCATGTGGATGTCATGGACGGCATGTTTGTCCCGAACATCTCCATCGGGCCGGTCGTAGTGAAGAGCATCCGCAAGGCAACAAGGGCATTCCTCGACTGTCACTTGATGATCATGGAGCCCGAACGGTATATAGATGACTTTGTAAAGGCCGGCGCTGACAGCATCACCGTGCATGTGGAAGCCACTCGGCACCTCCAGCGCATATTGGCAATGATCAGGGAAACGGGGTTGAAATCTGGCGTATCACTGAATCCGTCCACCCCCCTGGACTCCATAAAGTACTGCCTTGGCGACATCGACCTGGTTCTTATCATGAGTGTAAATCCCGGGTTCGGAGGTCAGACTTTTATCGATGCCGTGCTGCCGAAGATCCTCGACACAAAAGAGCTGCTCTCGGGTCGAAATATTCAACTGCAGGTGGATGGAGGCGTTAACAAGGATAATATAGCCAGACTTGCACGGATGGGTGTAGATAATGTTGTAGCAGGCTCAAGTATCTTTGGGACAGAAAATCCTTCAAAGACCATAAAGGAGATGTTTGAAATTGTATCCTCGGTGTCACGTTAGTATTGCTTTCGGGATTGTACTTCTTGGTTTCTTGATAGGATGCGCCCATGCCCCTGTCGTCGAGCGATCACCTTATGAAACCGTTCATGATAAGAATCTCATCATGATACTCGGGCGATACGAGGAGGATAGAGGTGACTTCCAAAAGGCATTGGAGCTGTATTCGCGGGTAGAAGACCCCTTTGCATGGCTTGCAAAGGCGAGGGTCTATTTCATGATCGAAGACAATGCCTCGGCTCTCGCCTCCTTGCAAAAGGTCATCGAAGAGGGGACGTATATCGGTGAAGCCCTCGAGATGAGAACAAGGATTTATGCCAAAGACGGCAACTGGCAACTGGCCATCAAAGATACCGAGGCTCTTGTCAAGAAATACCCCGACAATATCCAGATCAAGCTGTTTCTTGCCAATCTCAGGACCATTACAGGTGAATTCAAACAAGCTCAGGCTATCCTTAAAAGTCTGATCGGCAAAGGTGATGACAGCATCATATACTACACCATATCGAAAGTATGTATGGGAGAGCGGGACTTCACCTGCGCAAAGGATGCATTAAAGAAAGTTATCGATGCCAGGCAGGATTTCGCACCGGCATATCTTGATCTCGCCAGGATACAGGATCTCCTGAACGAACCGGCACAGGCGGAAGAAACCTATCGCAAGCTATTAGACGTGGATCCGTTCTCCAACGATGCACACATGGCACTTGTGGATCACTATATCGACCAGAAACGCTATAAGGATGCCATAGCCCATCTTAAAGCATACATTGAGGTGAATCCCGACAGCATCATACTGCGAAAGCTAATCATTCTCGAACTCCAGGAAGGCATGTTCGAGGAAGCTCTGATACTCATCAAAGGTCTGAAAGATACAACTGATGATGACAAGTACTATCTGGCGCTTGCTTATGCAGGTCTTGAAAAATACGATGATGCACTGGACATACTCAAGGATATACCAATGACCGGGAGGTTGGGTTGTGACACGACGATGCTGAAATCATCCATCCTCAAGAGCATGAACAAGTTCGATCAGGCAGTTGCCTTATTGGAATCCGTATGGAAAGACTATGCTGATCTCGGAACCTGCAACGAGATTGGATACCAGCTTGCCACCGAGCTGGATGCCCTGGGCAGGAGGGATGAGGGTTTGAAGATCGCTGAGATGCTTTTGGATAAAGACCCTCAAGACCCCATCGCATTGAACTTTATAGGATATGTATGGGCGGATCGAGATATGAACCTGGACAAGGCATACTCCATGATTAAAGAGGCCCTCGGAATGAAGCCTGACGACCCGTTCATTCTTGATTCAATGGCATGGGTACTCTACAAGATGGGCAAGCCCCAGGAAGCACTCCTCCATATCGAAAAGGTATTAAAAATCTTAAAAGACGATCCGATCGTCAATGAGCACATGGGTGACATACTCAAGAGCCTCGGGCAGACCGACAAAGCACTTGACTATTACCTTAAGTCATCAATCTTGAACCGAACGATAAACAGCTCACTGAAGGATAAGATCAAGAAGCTTATAATACAGGACGAGAAAGAGGTCAGCGAGCCCAAGGAAAAGGTCATTCCATGAGCAATGAGGTAAAAGTCGGGATCTTTGTTGTTTTTATCCTCATAATCTTTGTTGTTCTTTCGATAAAAATTGGAGAATTGAATCTAACTAAAAAGGGAACCTATACAATAACCATGATCTTCTCCACGGTTGAAGGTCTCAAGGTTTCATCCACCCTCGAACTGGCAGGGGTCGAGGTCGGGAAAGTGACCGGGATCTCGCTGAATAAAGATTACTCTGCAGTGGTGACGGTGGCACTCGAAGATGACATTACTCTCCCCATCGACAGTACGGCTTCCATTGGGACCAAGGGTGTGCTAGGCGACAAGGTTATCATATTATCGCCGGGCGTTTCAAAAAATCTCATCGAACCAGGAGGAAACCTGGCTCGGACAAAGGTTCCGCCTTCATTAGACACACTTCTCATACAGGTTGGTGAGCTTACCCGCAATCTCACTCAATTGAGTGCATCGCTCAATGAAGCTTTCGGTGACCCGGAAACCATGAAAGACATCGTCGTGAATCTACGCGATCTGAGTGCAAATACCTCGTCTCTTGTAGCAGAGAACAAAGACGACATATCTGCCATCATCGCCAATATGAAAGACATAACGGAGAACTTCACCGTGGTCTCCCATAACTTAACTTATACAAGCAAGAACATCGATGAGATGCTGAGCACCATCAATTCAGGCCAGGGTTCACTGGGCAAGTTGGTAACGGACGATTCGCTGTACAATTCCATG
>DATKLV010000353.1:0-7845 GCA_035542255.1 Desulfomonilia bacterium
GACCGGTGCAAAAGGCGGGGCATAGGCTGTATCGAGACTGTAGAGATCATTAAGAGTCATACCAGCACTTATTGCGGCAACGAGGGTATCGAGCCTGAGTGCAGACCCGCCCCTGCCGATGATCTGGCCGCCGAGAATGACCCCGGATGCCTCGTCGAAACAGATCTTCACCCACAGGTTTGAAGAACCGGGATAGTATTCAGGCAGATTATTCGCCTTTATCGCCACCGATTTAATACCTGCCAGATGGTAACGCTCAATTTCAGAATGACCGATGCCGGTCTTTGCTATCTCCAGGTCGAAGAGCTTGGTTATGGCCGTACCCATGATACCGGGAAATTCTTGTAGCTCCTTTCCGGTCAGCTCGGCAACGATATTTCCACCGCATACCCTGCCCTGCCTGTTGGCGGTGAGACCCAGGGGGATAAACACATCCTGCTTCAGGATCCGGTGATATGCCGTACAGCAGTCACCCGCAGCATATATATGAGGGTCGCTTGTCTTCTGGAAACGGCTCGCTTTTATCGCGTTGCGCTCTCCCAGTTCAAGACCTGCATCTCCTGCGAGAGAGCTGTTCGGTGCCACCCCGATGCTGAGCATTGCCACATCGGCTTCTATGGCGCTTCCGTCATCGAGAAGCACCTCGTGAAGCTTCCCGGAACCCGAGAACCCCACAACCTTGTTCCCGGTGTAGAGCTTGATGTTGTTCTTTATCATCTCCTCGGCGACAAGGGCACTCATGTCTTCATCCATCACAGTCATGACACGGGGCATGGCCTCCACCACCGCAACATCCATCCCGAGTCTTCCAAAAGCCTCTGCAACCTCCACCCCGACATACCCGCTGCCCACAATGACTCCGCGGCGAGGCTTGGAGGTTTCCACAAATCTTTTCAGATCGAGCCCATCCTGATATCTCTTCATGGTGAAGATGCCCTCAAGAGAGACACCCGGCAAGTCAGGCACTATGGCATGTGCTCCGGTTCCTATGACAAGCATTGCATATTCCTGATCAAAGGCCCTGTTGTTTGCAAGATCCCGGACCGTTACTGTCCTGTTTGCACGGTTGATGCGGATCACCTCGTGCTTAATCCTCAGGTCGATGCCGCGCTTGTGAACGGCCTCATCAGCAGTGAGCGCCATGAGGCTCTCTGGTTTCTGTATCAGCCCGGATACGAAGTAGGGCAAGCCTCATGCACTGTAAGATATATAAGGCTCCTTGCCGAAAACGATGACCGGCTGATCCCTGATCCTCCTTTTGATCACACTCGCAGCGCTCATCCCTGCAGCCACGGCACCGATGATGACGATAGGTTTCATGAATCAAGACCTCCTCATGGCGGACTCTTCTTGCATTAAAAGATAAATAGAGCGATCAGACAAAGACCACCGGACGAGTCGAATTGTATATTACATGCTGGGCCACGGAGCCGAGGAGGAACTTCTCAACCCTGGTTCTCTTCTCCGACCCGATGATTATTTCGTCTACGTTCTTCTCCACTGCAAACCGCACGACATCTTCACCGGGCTCATTGCCGCGGATTAAAAGATGAGTCTCACAGGGGATATTCTCTTTTTCGAAGACGGTCTTCAGATATTCAAGCTCGTTCTCCCTCTGTGATATCTCAGCCAGCTGAGATTCATTACCGCTGGGCAGAGAGGATACAACATCCACCTTTGCATTGAAGGCCTTCCCATGCAGTTTGACTATTTTGACAGCTTCCTTCGATTCCTCTGATCCGTCATAGTACATCAGTATCCTCATGTTTACCTCCTCTCTCTTCGGCTTCCCTGCACTCATTACTAAGGTAATTGCGGCATTATTCGTGTCAATAGGACCGTCAAGCATTCTTCTTTTCATTTAACCTATTGATACTACAGACAACACTATTTTTATGTCAATAATATTAAATTGTTGTAAATAATTATCGATTGAGCCTTGACATCAGGGGGGACTTATTTTAATTTAAGTAAAATATACCGACCAGTCGGTATTTAGACCAATCGGTCGGTAATCTGAACGACCTGCTTCCGAGAACAGATTCCCGCATCACGAAATTCATCCGTAAGGATGATGCCCCATCCGCTTCATGATAATCCCGGCCTTCATGCATCTACTTTTTAAGGAGGCACCTTGATGCCGCCGAACACGGATCTCGAAGTCATCAGGAAGGCACAGATCATCGACGCCGCACTGCGCACCATTGCAGAGCGCGGATGTGCAGACGTCACCATGGATGACATCTGCAAGGCAGCAGGCCTGTCAAAAGGCGGACTCGCCCACTACTACAAGTCCAAGAACGATCTCTTCAAGGCAGCGTTCCAGGAGTTTTTCCAGCGTATCTTCGTCAGGGGCGATGAAACCATGTCCACCTTCAGCGACCCCCTGGAGCAGGTCCTCTCTTTTGAATGGCTCTACAATATCGATGACCCTGACGTGGACACCGGTTACCCCATCCTCTATGACTTCATGTCCATTGCGGTGCACGACCAGGAATACCGGGAGATCTTCAGCGACTGGATCAACAACTGGGTCAAGCTCCTGAGTAAGGCCATCCGGTTGGGTCAGTCCCGGGGCAGCTTTGAAAATGTTGATGCAGAGTCTGCAGCACGAACTATCTCTGCAATCTACCAGGGGATTGCCACCCGCTGGTACCTGGCTCCGGAAAAGCACTCGTCAGAATGGGCAGTCGACAGCCTCAGGAGGTCTGTCAGGGGGCTCCTGGTCTCATATGAAAACACCGTCAGCAAGGAAAGGAGGAAGAAACCGAAGATAGTTAACGTGCGGAAATAGCAAAGGTAAAACATCGCGGAATGTTATTTGATTGATCAGTGGGTTTGTGCCCGCATTATCTGAATGCATCGGTTTATTGCGATCTTTTCGGTCTCAGCCGTGCACGACAAAAGGAGGATCCTATGGCAGTATTTGCAAGTACGGACAAGATGTATGAGGTTCTGGGCAGTCTCTTCAATCTCCTCATGGAAGATAAAGCCCTTTTAGACAAGTACCTTGAATCAAACATCGTCATCAAGTTCACCATCAGCGACCCGGAGGGCTTCATCTGGCTCACCAACGACGGCAAGGTCATCTGCGGCCCTGCGGATTACAAGCCCACCATCGAGATGACCCTCAGCGGCGATACCTGCCACAAGTTCTGGCTCAAGGAAGTGAGCCTGCCGGTGGCGCTTGCCAAGGGGCTCATCAAGGCCAAGGGTCCCATGCCCAAGGTGCTCAAGCTCCTTCCCCTTCTGAAGCCAGCATACGCGAATTACCCGTCCATTGCTAAGAAGCACAATCTCCCCATCGCCGGTTGATGCCGGCGCTTGCATGAGAAGGAGGAAAAACCATGAGTGTTGAGAGAACCCTCAAACAATTCGAGGAAGACCGGAAGGAAGCGACCCAGATCGCTGCACGTATGCTCCTTGCATCCGCAGTCACCTCGCCCCGTGTGGGTGGTGTGGGCGAATGCACGGTCCATATTATTGAAGACGAATGCGACATCGAGGACCTTTGCCAGGCCGTCGAGGAGATGAGCACCGAGAACAAGACATGGGAGTTCTTCAAGCGGGATGCGGCCATGATCCGGGACGCCGATTCAGTGCTGGTGGTGACATCGCTCCGCAGCCTCACCGACCCATCCGACATCAACTGCAACCTGTGCGGCAAGCTCACCTGTGAATACCTCAGGAAGGAGGACAAGCTCCCCCTTGAGCCGGGCGTGGCATACACGGGCCCTTTATGCACCTTCAGGGCAATGAACATCTCGTACGCCATCGACGGCATCGTGTCCATGGCGCGCAATCTGGGCATCGACTACGGGGTGTACTGGTCCGCAGGTGCGGCGGCCATGCGCATGGGCATCCTGCCCAAGGCAACAGGTTTCGCGCTGGCCGTGGCAATCTCGGTGACGGAGAAGAGCCCCTTCAGGGACATCCCCGTCAAGTATGACGAGATCAACGAGCGGACCATGAACGACCGGATCATCCGCAGGCTCTGGCCGCAGTTCAGGTCGATCTACAGTTAAGGTGGGAGGTTTATATGGCTATCACAGAAATGGATGACATGTTACAGACCGGCCTGGACAGGGCGGTCGAGATGATGGTCCTGGCGGCCCAGACGAGCTTCAAGTTCGGCAAGCGCAATACCATGAAGCTCATCAAGATAACCAATGAGGAGATCGAACAACTGGCGGAATACTGCTTCTCGCTGGGAGACATGGCCCCGCTTGCTGCCCGTGACGGCAGGTTCGCCGCAGACCTCGTCAAGGAACCTGCTGCCGTGCTGCTCATCGGCGACAAGCGCCAGTCGCTGTTCAACTACAACTGCGGTGCATGCGGCTACCGCACCTGTGCAGAGCTGAATAAGGCCGAGATGGTGGAGTCGCTCACATCCAACGGCCCGAGCTGCATCTTCCGCAACATCAATATCCATATGGCTGCGGATGCGGCTGCAGCCATGGCATGGAGGCTGGGCCTGCACTGCCGCGTATTCTCCACCCTGGCCTTTGCAGCCAAGGCCCTGGAGATAATGCCGGACGTGGACATCATCGTGAGCATTGCGGTGAGCGCTGCCAAGGTGGACCCGTTCTTCGACCGGCACAAGTTCTGGACACAGGAGGTCTGGGATCAGACCTTCAGCAAGGAATTTCCAACTTTCACCAGGGGCTTCATAGGCGCCGTGGAAGACGAGTGACGATCACCAGGAGGAACAACATGTCCAAAGCACACTTAAACCAGGCAATAGCATCCCACTTCGTCGAGATGAAGGCCGACGAATCGCCGGATAAGGTCATCTATATATTTGAGCGCGGCGAGCATGGAGAGGAGATCATCACCTACAAAGACCTCTACGAGAAGTCCAACAAGTTTGCCAGGCTCCTGCTGGACAACGGCATCGCTTCGGGCGACTCGTACGGCGTGTTCATGCGCAACGACCCGGAATTCGTCTACGCCCTGCTCGGCGGAAACACCATCGGCGCCGTCATGATCCCCATCGATCCGAGGTCGAGGGGCGACAGGCTCAGGTTCTTCTTCAAAAACTCCGGCGCCAAGGGGGCCGTCGTATCGGATGAATGCCTCGGCGCGTTCGAGGAGGTGGCAGGCGACCTGACCGATCTGAATCTCATTGCCGTAACCTACCGAAAGGAGCACGGGGTCCAGGTCTCCGGCAGGTACCATGTCCTGAATGAGACGCTCGACAACACATCCTGGCAGACGGTGGACCAGAAGATCTTCGACACCAACCACCCCATGCAGATCATCTACACCTCAGGCACGACTGGCGACCCCAAGGGGGTGAAGATCCGTAACAACCGCACCGGCCTTTTCACCATCGTCACCAAGATCGTGTGGAAGTACAAACCAACGGACATACTCTACAACGGCCTCTCTCTCACCCACGGCAACGCCCAGGCCGTCACCCTGTTCCCGGCCATGTACATGGGCATCAAGGCGGTCTTCAGCCCGCGGTTTACCAAGAGCAGGATATGGGACATCTGCAGGAAATACGGCTGCACCTCGTTCTCGCTGCTGGGGGGCATGATGGGCGCCATCTACAACGAGCCGGAAAAACCGAACGACGCCGACAACCCCGTGCAGGTGGTCATCAGCGCGGGCACGCCCACACCCATCTGGGAGGCCTTCGAAAAGAGGTTCAACGTCAAGATACTCGAATGGTACGGTTCGGTGGAAGGCGGCTTTGCGTACAAGCCCATAGGATCAGGACCCGTCGGCTCCTTCGGCAAGCCGGTGCCCGGCGTGATGGAATTCAAGGTCGTGGATGAGAACGACAATGAAGTGCCCGTCGGTGAACGCGGTGAGCTCATCTGCAGGATGATCCGCGGCGACACCAAGGTGGATTACCTTGGCCTTCCCGATGCCTCAAAAGACAAAACCAAAGGGGGGTGGCTCAGGACCGGCGACATCGTACATCGGGATAAGGAAGGATGGTACTACTTTGACTTCCGCAAAGGCACCGAGCTGAGGCGTTCGGGCGACTTCATCCAGCCCGAACACGTGGAAAAGGTTATCGGTGAGCACGAAGATGTCAGCGAGGTGTGTGTTTACGGCATACCTGCCGCATCAGGGGCCCCCGGCGAGAGCGATCTGGTGGCTGCCGTTGCGCCCTTCGAGGGAAAGGCCATCGACCCGAAGGCCATTTATCATAAATGCAAAAAGGACCTCGAACCCAACTTCATACCAAGCTTTCTGCAGATCGTCCCCGATATACCCAAGACCATCTCGGAGAAGGCCCTGGACAGGAAGCTGCGGGAAGATTTCCTGGCAGGTGGAGGCACTGTCTACAGGTACGAGGATTATAAATAACAAAATCAAGACATCTTCCCGGGCCGGTTTCGCTTCAGGTGGCGGAAAATCCGGCCGGGCAGATACAACGGCATCGAAAAGGAGGTTTCCATGCCCTATACCGAGTTGAATCTTGAAATGTCGGACGAGCACATCGCGCTCAAAGAAAATGCGCACAAGTTCGCTATGGAAGTTCTTCGTCCCGCGGCAATAGAGCTCGATACCATGACCCCGGAACAGGTCATAGCCAAGGGTTCCATCTACTGGGACTGCATGAAAAAGATGTACGAGAACGGCTACCACACCGTGCTCATCCCGGATGAATACGGCGGTTTGGGAGTCGATCCGCTGGGTATCCACATCGTATTCGAGGAGATAGCCTACGGCAGCGTGGGATTCGCCGTGTCCATCGGCGTTGCATGCTTCTCGGCCTTCTATGCATCGCTTATTGCGGAAGACCATATCATCGATAAATTCATCCTGCCTTATGTCAACTGCAAGGATGCGAGCATCATGTCGTGCTGGGCCATCACCGAGCCCGAGCACGGCTCGGACATCCTCATGCCCTTCACGGACAACTTCCACAACCCAAAGATCACCCAGCAGGTCAAGGCCGCCAAAAAGGGCGGCAAGTACCTTCTCAACGGCCAGAAGGCTGCATGGGTGTCCAACGGGACCATAGCCACGCAGGCGGCCCTGTTTGTCAACATCGAACCCTCCCAGGGCATGTCCGGCGGAGGCATCTGTCTCGTCGACCTCACGCAGAAGGGCGTTTCCCGTGGCAAGCCCCTCAACAAGATGGGCCAGCGGGAGCTGCCCCAGGGTGAGATCTATTTCGACAATGCCGAAGTCCCGGTGGAGGACATGATCATTGACAACGAGAGCTACGAGATGTTCACGGACATCACCCTTGCCACGGCGAATGCCTGTATGGCCGCATTCTTCACGGGTGTTGCCCAGTCGGCATATGACCTTGCCCTTGACTATTCAAAGGAGCGCATACAAGGGGGCAAGAGGCTGTGCGACCACCTGACCGTCCAGAACAAGCTCTTCGACATGTTTTCCAAGGTAGAGCTGTCAAGGGCCTTTTCAAGGGCGGCCCTGATCTTCAACCTCTCCACGACCCCTCCCAAGACCCAGTATTCCATTGCAGCCAAGGTGTTCGCAACACGGTCGGCATTCGAGGTGGCCAGCGACGCAATGCAGATCTTCGGAGGGAACGGCCTGTCCAAGGAGTACCCCATCGAGAAGATCTTCCGGGATGCAAGGGCCGGCATGATCGAGGACGGCTCCAACGACATCCTCGCACTGGCTGCGGCAGGCCTGATACTGCGCGAGGAATAAGATCCGGATAGCCATGTATCAATCTCATATACAAGAAAATGGTCTCCTCTCCCCTGGCAAGGGGGAGAGGGTCAGGGTGAGGGGTCCAAATTAAAGAACACTGTCATCTGGAATAAGGGAGACACCATATGAGCGATGTATTCGTCATCGGCACCGGAATGATCCGTTTCAACAAATACCCGCAGGGTACAGTTCGCG
>DATKLV010000354.1:0-6130 GCA_035542255.1 Desulfomonilia bacterium
AGAGATGAGGAATTAAAGAGTGCCTGATGGGGCACACTGCCCTGTCCGGTCCTCTTTTAATCACCCAAGACATTAACCTGCAATATCACCATTCCTGCCATAATCCTGGCTCATTACCACGCCGAGGATCACCAGCGCGGATGCCACATACTGTACCGCAGTAAAGCGCTCACCAAGGATGATCCAGCCGAGGACCACCGTGAGGACCGGGATTAGATTCACGAACGCCGATGCCTGACTTGCCGGCACCTTGCTCACTGCATAGTTGTAAAGGCCGTAGGCCCCCATGGTGACGAATATACCCAGGTAGACGATGCTGAAGGCTGGCAGGGCCGCGAAGCGGCCTGGAAGAACCGTTCCGGGCAGGAAGAGGAAAGGCAGGAAGAAGATGCTCCCCGCAAAGGCCTGGAGCGCAGTGAGGAAGATCGGTTCATACCTTGCCGAAAGCCGCTTGAGAGAGATCGTGTAACCCGTTGCAAATACCATGGCCATTAATTCATAGAAGTTGCCGAGCACAGGATTCGGGGCTGAGCCGTTCGTCTGTGCCGCCAGGCTCAGGAGGCATACCCCTGAAATGGCAATGAGGAATCCGAGGATTGTCTTTATGGTAATCGATTCCTTGAGATAAAGGCCGGCCGTAATTGCCACCATAAGCGGCAGCATCGCCGTGATCATGCCTGCCTGGGACGCCGTGGTATTCTTCAGTGCGGCTGCCTCGAAAAGGAAGTAGCAGCACGGCTCGCAGAAGAGCATGAAAACGAGTGTCGCAGTATCCTCCCTCTTCAGACGGTTCCTTCTGAACATTCCTACTAAGGGTATGAAACAGATACCGGCCGTGATCATCCTCCCGAAGATGACCACCATAGGGTCATAGACACCGAAGGCAAGCTTCAGGGCGATGAATGAGCTCGACCACAGCATCATGGCGCCCACCAGGCAGATTATGGGAACAAGGACCTTTCTTCGTTGCATCTCTTTTTCCTGAACCTCGTTTCGTGTCTCAATGATCGGTTCACATGACATACCACGAGCATATTTTTTAAAGAAACTTAAATCTCCTCCCGAACGATTCCATTGCGGCATAGAGGCAACCATTGTATATAGGAGCACGATCATAACGGTTTCATGCACCGGTGTCGATGCAGTAGGGAGGAGTTAAAAGGCAGATGAACATGAAATATTGTCCGCAGTGCGCACATGAGCTTATCAAGAAAGAGATCGACTCCAAGACGAGGCTGGCCTGTTCCTCATGCAGTTATGTGTTCTGGGACAATCCTACCCCCGTGGTGGCGGCCATCGTGGAGCTCAACGGAAGTGTCGTCCTGGCAAGGAACAGGCTTTGGCCCGAGAAGATGTTCGGCCTGATCACCGGGTTCCTCGAACAGGGTGAGACCCCTGAAATCGCAGTTCTGCGCGAGGTGAAAGAGGAGCTGGACCTTGAAGGCACGGTCGCTGAGTTCGTCGGATGCTACAGCTTTTTTGAGAAGAATCAGCTCATCCTGGCATATCATATACGTGCTTTGGGTACCGTCACACTCGGCGAAGAACTGGCCGAGGTGAGGTATGTAAGCCCGGAGAGGCTCGTACCATGGCCCTTCGGCACCGGTCATGCCGTAAAGGACTGGATCGAGAGGAGAAAAACCTAGATCGCTAGAACAGCCGATGCTGTTCATTACAAACAGATACCGAGGAGTTGAAGATGGAAAGGAGAGTGTTTGTTCTTATGATGATCTTGTTCAGTCTGCTCAGTGTACAAGTGGATGCCGCACAGAATCCGAAGGTTGTCCTTGAGACGTCCTTGGGAAACATCACCCTTGAGCTCTACCCCGACAAGGCGCCCGGAACGGTCAAGAATTTTCTCGCCTACGTGGATGAGAAGTTCTATGCCGGCACGATATTCCACAGGGTAATCAGCAGCTTCATGATCCAGGGCGGAGGGTTTACGGCCGACATGAAAGAAAAGGCCACCCACAACCCCATCCGTAATGAGGCGGACAACGGACTGAAGAACGACCGCGGAACGGTTGCCATGGCCCGTACGCCCGATCCGAATTCAGCCACTTCACAGTTCTTCATCAACACCAAGGGCAATACATTCCTGAACTTCAGGAGCAAGTCTCCTGATGGGTACGGGTACTGCGTCTTCGGGAAGGTAATCAAGGGACTCGATGTGGTGGATACCATCGAAAAGACCCCCACCACGACAAAGGGTTTCTACCAGGACGTGCCTGCCACACCTGTCGTCATCAAGAAGGCATATCGTCTGAAAGAGGATGCGGGCGCTGCCGAGTAATACCCCTCTTTACAGGCACAGGCAGAATGACTAGGCCTGACCTTTAAGGGGGCTGCTGTGAGTTCAGCCCTCCATGAATGAGAATGTGCCGGGAATGCTACAGGCAAACAGATCATGAGAAAATCGATATATGCGTGGGCCATGTATGACTGGGCTAACTCAGCTTTTGCCACCACGGTCATGGCCGGGTTCTTTCCCATCATGTTCAAGGAGTTCTGGAACGCGGGTGTGGACTCTGCAGTGAGCACCGCCAGGCTGGGCCTGACAAACTCCCTGGCCGGTGCCTTTGTGGCGCTTTCAGCACCTGTACTCGGTGCCATAGCCGACAGGAGCGCGGGCAAGAAGCGGTTCCTCGGCTCTTTCGCGTTTGTCGGGATTGCAGCGACCATCAGCCTTGCATTCGTCCCCAAGGGGTACTGGTTGCTTGCAAGCCTCTTCTATTCGCTGGGTCTGGTCGGATTCCTCGGCGGAAATGTCTTCTATGACTCGCTCCTCAAGACTGTGGCTGAGGAGCCTGCCATGGACAGGGTGTCCACGCTCGGCTATGCATTGGGTTATCTTGGCGGAGGCCTGCTCTTTGGGTTGAATGTAGCAATGACCTTGAAGCCCGGCTTGTTCGGACTTGCAGATGCAGCCCAGGCGGCGGCCATGTCATTCTTCTCCGTAGGCATCTGGTGGGCTGTTTTCTCCCTGCCCATCATGACCGTGGTAAGGGAGCATCATACCCCTGCGGGCGACTTTTACACCATCATTCATAGGGGTTTGTCCCAACTTATGGGAACCTTCCGAGAGGTCCGTCATCTGAAAACAATTTGTCTTTTTCTCATGGCCTACTGGCTCTATATCGACGGTGTGGATACTATCATCGTCATGGCTGTGGATTACGGCCTTTCCCTGGGGTTCAGGCAACAAGACCTCATACTTGCGCTGTTACTTGTCCAGTTCGTGGGCTTCCCCTTTGCCATTTCCTTCGGCCACATTGCAGGTTTCCTGGGAACAAAGCGGTCCATCCTGCTCGGCATGTCGGTCTATCTGTTCGTTTCGGTCTGGGGGGCATTCATCACCACCCGCATCGAATTCTATATCATGGCTGTGCTCATCGGTATGGTCCAGGGAGGAGTCCAGGCGTTGTCACGTTCGCTCTATGCAGCTCTCATCCCGGAAGACAAGGCGGCACAATATTTCGGATTTTATAATCTCCTTGGCAAGTTCGCCACCATCGTGGGGCCGGTTCTCATCGGATCAACTGTTCTGGCGGCACGCTACTTCGGTGCAAGTCCCAACCTCGCCCCGAGGATAAGCATCTCGTCCGTTTCGCTGCTCTTCATTGCAGGCGGCGTACTGCTCATGTTCGTGGATGAGGAGAAGGGGAAGCAGGAGTCTTCTTATCTCTAAGATGGGAATAAGTTTTAAGTTTAAGGTGTTAAGTTTTAAGATATATGAAATATGTGCTATCTGATACCTCAAACTTAAAACTCAACACTTAAAAACCGTTTAAATTATAGGATCGTCCGTTTTCCGTTATACCGCGAAGTATCGTAATACTTGTCGACATCCACACGCCTGAGCTTCTCAATGACCTCTTTCATCGGGACAGAGGTGATTTCGCCGTGGAGGTAGCTTATCATCCTCCCATAGTCCTCGTTCATGATCATATCCACGGCTGCAATCCCGAACCACCTGGCCATGAGTCTGTCCCGGGCCGAAGGAGAACCCCCGCGCTGGAGGTGGCTCAGGGTGACATAACGGGCCTCGAACCCGGTTCTCTTCTGGACTTCATCGGCAATATACGCTGCAATACCGCCCAGGGACCTGTGTCCGAACTCGTCAAGCTTGTCATCCTTGTAGAATTCCACTTCTCCGCCCAGCTTGGCGCCCTCGGACACTACGATGATGCTGTATTGGACCTCACGGCCCCTTCGACCCTGGAGAAGCTCGCAGATCCGTTCTATGCTGAAAGGATATTCCGGGATAAGGATGATGTATGCCCCGCTGCACTCACCACCGTGGAGCGCCAGCCATCCGGCATGCCTTCCCATGGTCTCTACCACAAAGATCCTGTTGTGGGAGCCGGCAGTGGTGCGCAAGCGGTCGATCTCCTCCATGATGATGTTTATAGCCGAGTCGAATCCAAGCGAATACTCAGTGCCCACGAGATCGCCGTCAATGGTTTTGGGGATGCCGATGGTCTTGATGCCGAGCTTGTAGAGCTTGTAGGCAACGCCGAGGGTGTCCTCGCCTCCAATGGCTACGATCACATCGATGCCGAGTTTACTGATATTTTCAAGAACCTTCTCGGAGCGATCTTTCTTCGGATTGAACGGGTTCGTCCGGGATGTCCCGAGGTTGGTTCCGCCGTAACGGTCCCAGGTCCGGACGACCTCTTCATCGAGCTTCATGATGTGATGCGCCATGCTCTCGGGGTCATCGGGATTGACTTCGACAATCCCTTTCCATCCCTCCCTGACACCTATTACATCGAACTTGATGGGCCTCTTTTCTTCAAGGAGGGGATCCAGGGCGGTTTTGGTCACCCACTTTATCGCACCGTTCAATCCCGGACAATCCCCTCCGCCTGTCAATACCGCTATTCTCATGTGTTCCCTGTCCTCCTGTCTCAGATCAATAAGGGTCTTCTTCACAGACAACCTTTCCACCATTATAATCCTGAAATACACCTCGGCAAGACATGAAGAAAAATTGAACATCTTTGATGTTTGTTTGCATGAAGGCCTGTTTATCCGGTAATATGGGGGGCAAAGGAGGGGTTTATGAAGGTCGTTTTTCATGAGGACTTCTACAAGGTCTACACCTCCGATCCTGCGGCTGAAGACGGCAGGATCGAGGCTATCATGGAGGTGATCAGCGGCAAGGTCGAACTGGTGACGGCCCGGGAGGCACTCATCGAGGATATCGAGGCCGTACATACCCCGGCACATATCGAACGCGTGAAGAATGAGGGCCTTCATGAGATAGCCTCACTTGCGGCAGGAGGGGCCATGCAGGCGGCTGAGATCGGCCTGAAAGAACCTTGTTTCGGCCTTATCAGGCCTCCCGGCCATCATGCTTCATCCGACTCGGCATGGGGCTTCTGTTTCTACAGCAACATGGCTGTCGCCATTGAATACCTGAAGCGGAAAGGGGCCATAAAAAGCGCATTCGTGCTCGACTTCGATCTCCACTACGGCGACGGTACCGTCAATATCCTGGGCAAGAAAGGATATGTAAAGATCTTCAACCCCAAATCCTCAGACCGCAATTCCTATCTCAAAGAGGTTGCCGGAGAGCTGGCGGATGTCAAAACCGATATAATCGGTATCTCGGCCGGGTTTGATAACCATGAGGAGGACTGGGGCGGGGTTCTCAGCACCGACGATTACACCCGGATGGGCTCTCTCGTAAGAGAATCTGCAGCAAAGACTGGGGCAGGATTCTTCGCCATACTGGAAGGCGGTTATAACCATCGTGTGCTCGGTCAGAATGCATGGGCGCTCATCAAGGGGATGGAAGGAAAGAGTGACCGGTGATCGGGAGGCTTTCATTCACAGTCAGAGAGCCTTTAAACTATTGCCCGATTACCAACGATAAGGTCATTGAGGGTGGTTGCATAACTCTAGGGCGAATGCCCATGGCAATGCGAGGAGGCGATCGATGAAGGTCGGCACGGTTTCCGAGATGCGGGCAATGGACAAGGATGCTCTAGAGATCCATGGCATCCCCGAGCTGCTCCTCATGGAAAATGCAGGACTTGCTTCTTATGAAGTCCTGGTGAGGGAATCAGGCATCAAGGGCAAGACCATCATCGTACTGGCAGGCATCGGCAACAACGGCGGCGAC
>DATKLV010000355.1:0-7141 GCA_035542255.1 Desulfomonilia bacterium
CGTCATTGGGAGTTCATGCATACTATAATACTGGTCAGAACGGACCCGGCAAGCCCGTACAGACTGTCCGACAATACCATCCGATTCTACACGGGAAAATAATTGAGGAAAAAGTCGAGGAATATCCTACCCGATTCAACGGACGGTCCCTGCCTGATGATCTCATCCACATGATACTGGTGTGCTTCCAGTAATGCTCTGTCTTCCAGAAAGAATGCATTCCCCTTTTCCCGGTCGTATTCAGGATGAAACTGCGTGCCGAAGAGGCACAGTTCCGTGTTGATGTATGACTGGATACGGGAGTGTGAGTTCGTGGCGATGATCCGCGAGCCCGCAGGCACTTCAACCACTTCGTCAAAATGGTGCTGCCAGAGTGTTTCACTCTCCGACAAACCCCTAATCCGTAAAGGACCATCCTGGAAGGAGACCTTGCACCACCCCGCCTCCAGACCCAGCGGCGATCTCCTGACTGCCCGGGGCCCCAGGAGCGCCCTGCATATGAGCTGGTGACCGTAACAGATGCCCATCTGAGGTATTCGTCTGTCCGTGAGGCTCCGGATGTAGTGGAAGGCCCTTTCCGAGAATGGGGCTGTTTCCATGACTGAAAGCGTTGATCCTGAGTGGATGACGTACGCATGATCATCTTCGATGAGCCGATCCGGGAACGATTCCTCGGTCTGGATTAAGAGTGATGTGGCGTGCACATTCTGAGGCAGCCACTGTTGAATAAGACCGGATTCGCTTCCATCCACCGAATAGTCGAGTATCAGTATTTTCCTTCTGCGCTCCAACTCAGATCATTCCCCCGATGAGATAGTTATAGGCCGTCAAAGCCGCCTTGGCGCCGGCACCAGCAGCCACCACGATCTGCTTCTCGGTTTCATCGGTGACATCGCCTGCTGCAAAGAATCCGGGGACCGAGGTGGACTGGTCGCGTTCGACCACGATCTCGCCCGAGGGATTGAGCTTTACCAGGTCCTTGACCGGAGCCGTGTTGGATACCAACCCGATCTCAAGAAAGACACCGTCGACATTCAGATCGATCCTGTCATCGCCCTGGACCGACTCGAGACGGACACCGGTAAGCCGGTCCTTGCCGAGAAACTCCACTACCCGAAGCCCTCCGTGCAGGTTGACATGCTTCGCCCTCTTCACCTCCTCCTGGAGCACCGGGTCGGCCTGGAAGTCTTTCAGGATGTTGACGATGTGGATCTCTTTGGCATACCCGATCAGGTCCCTGGCGGCAGTGAAGGCCGAGTTGCCACCTCCGATGACCGCCACGTGCCTGTCGCGGTAAAGCGGGGCGTCGCAGGTGGCGCAGAATGCGATGCCGTGTCCGATGAAGCGGTTTTCACCCGGCACCCCCAGGGTCCTGTACTCCTTGCCGGCGCAGTAGATCACGGCCTTCGACTTATATTCGGTCCCGGAAGCAGTGCTCACCACGAAAAGGACTTCATGCTTCCTGACGGAGGTCACTTTGGTATGCATCTGCTCGGCAAGGGTATAGTGTTCTGCATGTGCCCTGAAGGTGGCGGTGAGCTCTCTGCCGCTTATGCTGGGGATGCCCAGCCAGTTTTCGATGCTGGCTGTATTGGTGATCTGGCCGCCGATCTCGTCGCCGATGATGGCGACATCCAGGTTTTTGCGTACGGCATAGATGGCTGCGCTCATGGCTGCAGGACCGGCCCCGACGATGATGACATCATAGGTGTGATCCGGTTTTGCCTGGTACGCCAACTTCTCCCCCGCTGCCTCGCGCATCTGGGTATCTATCCGCTCATACTCCTTCGGCTTCACCGCCTTCAGGATTTCGAGGATCACCTGGTGGGCGGGCAGGGCGCCCTCGAAGGAGGCATATCCCTCATTGATGACCGTCCTGGGTACGCCGCTTACGTTGTAGCGCTGTACCAGCTGCGGGAACTGGGAGGACTCGACCATGTCGGACCTGATATGCTCATTGGATACGGCAATCTGGTGGGCGAGGTGCACCATATGGGGGCAGTAGGGGCAGGTGAGCGTCACCATGACCTCCAGGTGAACCGGGACATCGATGAGGCCTAAGAGGTGCTCGATCTCGGGTGGCAGCCCGGACTGGCCGGCAGATGCCATGAGGATGGCCTCAATGAGAGAGGTGAACTCATAGCCCATGGTCATGCCGTAGAAACGTATGTGGTAGTCCTTCTCGCCGATGACTGCGGTCGCAGGCACCTTGTCTATCCCGTATGCGCGTGCAAGCTCGGCATCCTTCATGAGATCGCGTTGCTCAAGGGTCAGCATGTCCGACAGGCTCGACAGCTCCCTCAGCAGGATCTCCTGTTCGCGGCATGCGGCGCAGGCGTGCTCCTGGGAGAAGAACACGAGATGGACAGGGGCCTTGAGCTGCTTCAGCACGGACTGGAGGGCTTTTTTCGTCTTGTCATCGATAAGATCGGACATTACATCCTCCTTGCAGTGATCGGCACACGGTCGAATGAATTCCTCACTGTATACTAATGACACAGGTGCACAATTTCAACGGGTCGGGGAAATGTTATGAAACTGTCAGCGAGATATGACTGTCCTCCTGTCGGCCGAATACCCTCGGGAGCAGGCAAGGGGGGTGATGTCATTTCTTCGGCGGCATGAGCATGTCCTGGATGCGCATCATGAAAGAGCCCATGTTCCCCGCGTATTCGGGCGAGCCTTCGAGCCTGATGTCGTTGTCGGCCGTGGCCCTCACCGTGTCCTTGTTTTCGGCCAGAACCTTGTAGGCACCTTCGAGCCCGTTGAAGCGCATGTGTACGAAGGGGGCCTTGCGCATATAGAGGCCGTGGCCGGCCTTGGTCCTGCCGCCTTTCACCCTGAGGTAGGCCGCAGGCCCCGCAGGGTCGATGGACATCTGGTAGATACGGTCGGGCTGTTTGGCAGTCCAGGCCGCCATGTCCTCATCGCCGCCCTTGTTGAGTTGGCTAAGTGCATTGGTGACCATGTACATGATCAGCTTCAGCTTGAGCTCCCGCTTGACGGGGTCCTTGGGGTTGACGTTGGGCATGAGGAGCAGGAGACCCAGGAAGAGCATGACGAGCCTGACGAGAAGCGGGAGTTTCCATAGGCCCCTGGGCAGGCTGCCGAAGACCGGGATGCCGCCCGTGAACATGGCGTTCATGCCAGCGGCATGCTTGAAGGGCAGCAGGATATCGGGATGGGGGTGGACCCCCTGGATGACATCGAGTTTGGTGTCTCTGAACTCGAGGTATGCACCGCTCTGTGTTCCCTTGATGGAGAACTGGATAACCCCATCGAAGCGGGAGAGGAGTTTCTTGATGAGGGTGTCGTCCGCCTCGTAGAGGACCTTGAAGAGCGGCATGATCGACCTCAGGACGATCCGGTTCGTGAGCATCACCTTGTCTGCCATGGCCGTCCTCCTCCTTTTTCAGACTTCGTCTTCCCAGTCTTCGTCTTCTTCGATCTCAAGGCGCATGAGCGTTCCGACCGTGTCCACGATGCCGTCCGCGTCGAATTTGTAATGATGGTAGAGATCTTCGGGGTAGCCGACTATGGAGTAGCAGTCAGGCACCCCCAGTTTCCTGAAGGCGCAGGCCATGCCGCTCTCGACGATGACCTCGGCCACGGCGGAGCCGAGGCCGCCCACGATGTTGTGATCCTCGACGGTGATGATGCGCCGGGTATCCTTGACCGCCTGGATGATCACGTCACGGTCGATGGGCTTGATGGTGTGCATATTGATGACTCGTGTGCTCAGGCCCTGCCTGTCAAGCACCTCGGCGGCGCGTACCGCTTGGAGTACCCCCACTCCGCAGGCGATGATCGTTACATCGCGTCCGTCACGCATGGTAATGGACTTGCCGATCGTGTAACCGTAGTCTTTCGTCTTGTTCACGGGCGGCTCGAAGCCCCGGCCGATCCTGATGTAAACAGGTCCGGGCCATTCCATGGCCGCTGCAACGGCATTGCCCGTCTCCAGACCGTCGGCCGGGACGATGACTGTCATGTTCGCGAAGGACCGCATGACTGCAATGTCCTCGGTGCAGTGATGAGTGGAACCCGCCTGTCCGAACGAGATACCCGCATGGGTAGCGATGATTTTCACATCGAGGTTCTGGTAGCAGATGTCGGTCCGCACCTGCTCCGCGCTCCTCAACGAGGTGAATGCTGCAAAGGTGGAGACCACAGGCTTGAGTCCTGCCAGGGCGAGCCCTGCGGCTATGCCGAACATGGAGTTCTCGGCGATGCCCACATTGATGAAGCGGTCCGGATACTTCTTCCCGTATCTCCCGATCTTCGTGGAACTGGCCAGATCAGCGGTCAGGGCCACGATGTCAGGATATTTCTCCCCCAGCTGTGACAGGACCTCGCCGTAGACTTCCGCCTGCGTGAGCTTGTCGCCGTCCGTTACAGACCATGTCAGACCTTCAGCCATACGAGCCTCCTTAACCGAGCAGTTTCGCGTAATAGTTATCGACACATGCCAGGGCCTGATCCCGCAGATCGGAATTGAGTCCCCCGTAATGCCACGGGGCCTGATTCTCCATGATGTCCACGCATTTGCCCTTGACCGTCTTGCAGATGATGACGAAGGGTTTTCCCTTGAGGACCTTAGCCTTCTCGATCGCCCCTCCGATGGCGGGAAAGTCGTGTCCGTCTATGGTGAGCGTTTCCCATCCGAAGGCCCTGAATTTCTCGTCGATGGGCTCAAGGGTGGTGATCTTCTCGGTGGGGCCGTCGATCATAAGACCGTTCCGGTCCACAAAGGCCGTGAGGTTGTCGAGCTTGTGGTGCCCGGCCAGGATGGCCGCTTCCCAGACAGATCCTTCGCAGAGCTCGCCGTCGCCCATCATGCAGTAGGTGCGGAAGCCCTTCTTCTTCAGCCTGGCGCCAAGGGCGAGCCCCACGGCGATGGCCAGCCCGTGGCCCAGAGACCCGGTGGATGCATCGCATCCTTTGACCTTGAGGCTGTCAAGGTGCATGCCGAAAGGGCTGCCTGTCTTGTTGAAGTCCTTAAGGAGGTTCTTGTCGAAGTAGCCCTTGTCGCCCAGCACCGAGGCCCATCCTATGCCCCCATGCCCCTTGCTCAGGATGAACCGGTCGCGGTCTTCCCATTTCGGTCTGGCCGGGTCGACATTGAGGTACTTGTAGTAGAGCGCAACGAGCACATCGGTCTGGGAGAGAGACCCTCCGATGTGCGATCCACCGCAGGTGTAGGTGGTTTCAATGATGGCCTTTCTTATCTCCCAGGCCTTTTTCGTCAACTCCCTCACCTCTTCTTTTGTGAGCGCCATTCCGACCTCCTTGGCGTAGTTATCTTTAAAAGGCCCCGTGCCGGACCTTGTTCACGAATTTCTCTATTGAGTTCAAGACGACGAGCGGAACATCCCGGGTGTCGAAGAAAGGAGAAGGCATGCCGAAAAGAAATGGCAGCACCGTTGTTAGCTGCACTGCGCCTAAGGGGCACCCCTTCACCCGTTTGACACGCCTGGACTTTATTGCGCCCCTGACCTCGGTGCAGTCTCCGATGAGCAGACAGACACCGTCTCCCGCATCCACATCGCCTTCATAGATGCCTGTGACGATGGCCCCTTCCTTTGCATTCTTCAAGGAGCCGGGCCGGCGTGCATCGATGGTTCCCAGGCTGCCTTTCACCGCTGCCATGCACCCGCCGTAGCAGATCTGGTTTGTGTTCGGGCCGATCCCCTCGTAGAAGCGGATCTTGGTATCCAGCTTCTGCATGTCCTGGAACTCACTCACGATCCCGGAAGTCTTCTTTGCAAGTTCTGCAATGCCGATATCCCCTAGGATCCTGACCGATGAAGGATCAATGGAACCGTAGCCCCGCTCCGAAGCGATCCGCAGATGGTTAACGGCCTCGGGCTTATATCCGAGGATCTGTGCAGCCACAACGTCCGAGGCAATGGGGTCGTTGCTGATCATGATCAGCCCCAGGTGGAAAGGCTTGGCGCATGATTCGAAGCCGTGGCCGATGGTCACGGCATCGGTGATGATGAGGTCGGGGTAGCCGATCTCAAGGATGTCCACGATCTTCTCGTTCAGGCGGTCGTCGTGGTAGAGCATGCGCTCCTTGTGGAGCAGGCTGCCGATATTGAGCTTGAGCGCGTTGGTGATCTCGCAGCAGATGTGGTACTTGAGCTTGGGCATCCATATCTTGAAATCCGCCTCATGGATGAGCCTGGGGCAGAAGAGTGTCTTGTGGAGCTTGGCCTTCTTCAGCTCCACCTTCACGTATCTGTCTTCATTGAAGTCGATGATGGGAACCTGATGCTTCCTTCCCATCTCATAGTAACCGGACTCCTTGAAATTCAGGCGTGTGGGGATCGCAAATGCACCTGATTCCCCGACAGAGAGGTCTTTAATTGAAGAATATCCCCGTACATGGTCAGCCACCGTACCGACCAGGGCAGGGTTGGTGAACGCATGCTGCGAATAGTTTTTTTGGGCAAAGACCACGTTCGGCTTGATCAGCACCTTGCCGTTCGGCTTGCTGTCGAGCAGATCAAACCCCTCCCGTACGACCTCTCTCATCCTGGATGGATCGTACGACTCAACCCTTCGCAAGAGAACCCATCGATCCTTAGGCATAATCCCCCCTTTCGCAATGTCCGTGTCAGGGTCAATGCATGGCCGGGACAAAAGGCAATCATCAGCTCTTTTATAAAGGTAACGCTGTTGACCTTAAAAATCAAGCGCGATTTGCATCTCGGGTGAAGGGACGCAGCACCTCTTCGAGGATCCAGTCCACGGCTTCCCGGACATCCCCCACTTCGAGGGTCACCCGGCTGATATGGAGGGAGACCATCCCGTGCAAGGTGCTCCAGATGTGTAGGAGACGATGCGGTATCTCATGCGGGCTTATGCTTTTATTATACGAAGCCACCTCGGTGAGGATGGATGTACCGATCTTGGCGACCTCCAGTGCAATCCGGTTCTGCCTGTCGGCGACCGGCTCCATCTTCGTGCCCACGTAGTCGGCATACTTGGGCGTATCCATGCTGAACATGATATTGTAGTAGTGTTTGTTCTCGATCCCCCAGCGGACATAGGCATGCACGGCCGAGCGCATCTTTTCCACAGGATTGTCCGACGAGAGGTACGCGGCATGAAATTGCTCCGCCAGTTCCTGGAAGCC
>DATKLV010000356.1:0-6039 GCA_035542255.1 Desulfomonilia bacterium
CAAGGGATGACAGGTCGGCTATGGTCACCACTGCCGCCTTGGCATTGGCTGCCGCACCGAGCGGCGTTATGATGTCGCCCACATCGGCGTTCTTGGTGAGGACCACGGCATCGAAGGGAGCCCTTATCTCGGAATACGACAGGGATACTTCGGCATTCTTGAGCGCTGCATCGCTCGCTGCCACCTCCTCGCGGGCCGCATCATACGAGGCCTTGTCGCCGAGGAAGCGCGCCTGTGCAGCATCGAAATCCGACCTGGCAATGGCGCCTGATTGTACCAGTATCTTCTTGCGGTCTAAATCAAGGGCCGCATTGTCCAGCTCGGCCTTGGCCTGATCCACCCTGGCCCGGGCCAGCTTTAGGTTCGCTCGTGCCTGGTCCAGAAGGGCCTTGGTATCGGCGTTTTCAAGCCGTGCAATAACCTGTCCCTCTTTCACCAGGCTGCCTTCCTGGACGAAGAGCTCCACCAGCTGCCCGGTTATCTTTGCCGCGACATCGGCCTTTCGCTGGGCCACCACATAACCGCTCGCAGTGAGCCTGGCAAGCAGCTGCGCCGGATATACCTCGGACACGGTCGCCACCTTCACCTCCTGCCCCTTGGACAGGAGCATCCACAAGACAGCAACCACGACAGCCGCACCTGCCACGACCATGAGAGTAAGGTAAGAAGCCTTGTACCGGCGGCCGGCACGTTTATCTTTGACGGTCCTGTCGATAGTGAGTCTTTCGAGATTATCCCCTTGCATGGCACGACTCCATGAGCTCGATCTTAAGTTTCTATCATCTTCAATAGCACACAACACGGATGATCTCACATTGAAAAGGCGATAAAAATTTTTTTCCAAATAGTGCATTTTCCCTCTTGCATTTTTTATTAGAACGTCTAAAAGAAACTCAGAGCGACACCTTATAGACGATGGGAAACAGACCGTTTTGAAGGACAGGTAGTTGAGGGGAAAATGAGAGTGAATGGGCATTCATATTGGGTCTTGGCGGCGAAGTTCAACGATGCCGCACCTCATTGACGACCGAAAAATGTTAGTCACTCTCGGGCAAACAATCCAGACCTCCCGATGTAATTCTTTTATTCCGGCAATTATTACTCATCATCGAAAAATATCATGCCGATATTTCACCAAAGGAGGAGTTATAAAATGAAGAACAACGGTCCGGCAGTTTCTGTCCCCATTGCTGATCCCGACTCCCTAGGTACAGAACCCCCCGAGGAGCCCCCATCGATATCACAGGCCCTCGTACAAGACCTGTTGTTCAAAACAGGGCCTTCACGGAAACTATCCATTGTAGGCCGTATACCCGTAAGCCAGCATTCACGTCATTTCCTCCATACATTCTTCCCCAAGGCTAGTGAGGCCGACTGGTCCAACTGGCACTGGCAGATCCGCAACAGCATCACGAGCCTCGAAGAGATAAAGAGGTTCGTGAACCTCACGCACGGCGAATACAGCGGCATCATCCGCCACACTTCGGGCCTGCCGCTGCGGATCACACCCTACTATGCAAGCCTGATCAGCCAAACCGACCCGGCACAGGCCATCAGGCGCGCCGTCGTCCCGGTGGGCGATGAATTCCTCTCGTCGCCCGGCGAGGCAATGGACCCGCTGGGAGAAGAAAACCAGAGTCCTGTTCAGGGGCTTGTCCATCGCTATCCCGACCGGGCACTGTTCCTTACAACAGGTTTCTGCTCCACCTACTGCCGGTACTGCACCCGGTCCCGCATGGTCGGAAACCACGGCAAGTTCAAAGGCAGCATTTCACAGTGGCAGCAGGCCATCAATTATATCGAGGAGACACCCCGGATCAGGGACGTCCTCCTCTCGGGCGGAGACCCCCTGACCCTGCCGGACGGACATCTGGATTATATCCTTTCCAGCATATCCCGCATACCGCACGTCGAGGTCGTCAGGATCGGGACCAAGGTCCCCGTGGTTCTGCCTCAGAGGCTGACCGCACGCCTGCTGAACATCCTGAAGAAGTACCAGCCGCTCTGGATCAGCATCCACGTCACCCATCCCGACGAGTTGACTGCGGAGACACGCGCTGCATGCAATCTCCTGGCTGATGCGGGCATACCGCTCGGCAGCCAGACCGTTCTGCTCAAGGGCATCAACGACAATGTGGCGACCCTGAAGGCCCTCTTCCATGGCCTTCTGAAGATACGGGTTCGGCCGTACTACCTTTACCAGTGCGATCCCATCCTCGGCTCCTCGCATTTCAGGACTACTGTAGAAAAAGGTCTTGAAATGATCGAGGGCCTGCGGGGGCACACATCGGGCTATGCGGTTCCGCACTATGTGGTTGATGCACCGGGCGGAGGCGGTAAGATACCGCTCCTGCCCGATTACTACAAGGGCCGACAGGACGATGAGATTATCTTGAGGAACTACGAGGGCAGGACCTTCCGATACCCGGACAAACTTACCGGGTATCCTGCAGCACCCTGATATGCACATAGGTATCACCTACGATCTCAGAAACGACTACCTGGACGAGGGTTTCAGCTATGAAGCAACGGCCGAGTTCGACCGCATCGACACCATCGAAGGGATCGACGAGGCGCTAACATCCCTGGGCTATTCCACCGAACGGATCGGCAATTTCAAACAGCTCGTCAAAAGGCTCGCCGTGGGAGATAAGTGGGACTTGGTGTTCAATATCGCCGAGGGCCTGTACGGCGTGGGCAGGGAAGCACTCGTGCCGGCACTCTTGGAGGCATACCGGATACCTTACACCTTCTCCGATCCTCTCGTTCTTGCCCTGACCCTCCACAAGGGGATAACCAAGACGATCATCCGTGCATCCGGCATCCACACCGCGGACTTTGTAGTTATCGAGTCGGCCGACCAGATCGGGACAATCCGGCTTCCTTTTCCCCTGTTCGTCAAGCCGGTGGCCGAGGGAACGGGAAAGGGAATAGACGACTCATCTAAGGTTGACACGAAGGAGCAACTCTCTGTACTATGTACCCATCTGCTGGAAGAATTCCTACAGCCGGTGCTCGTGGAGACCTACCTGCCCGGCCGCGAATTCACTGCAGGCATCGTAGGAACTGGTAAGGGGGCGCAAGTCATCGGCGTTATGGAGGTCCTGTTCAGGGAGCACCATGAGGGTGAGAAGATATACTCTTTCCAAAACAAGACGAACTACGAAGAGATCATCGACTATCACATCCCTGGGCCGGAAGCCGTCCGGGCATGCTCGGAGCTTGCCCTCAAGTCATGGAATGCCCTTGGTTGCAGGGACGGCGGGAGGGTGGATATCCGCATGGACAGCCTAGGCAGGCCCAACTTCATCGAGGTGAATCCCCTGGCGGGCCTTAACCCCATCCATTCCGACCTGCCGATCATTTGCAGGCTCATGGACATCTCATACCAGGAGCTAATCTCTCGCATCCTGGAAAGTACCCTTTCAAGGATCAACAGGGCAAAACCATGAATCAGACCATCCTCATCCTCCATCATCCTGTTCCGGAAGGCGCCAACCCGGACGATCAGGATGTCCTGGATCAGGCAGAGGCCGTCGACCAAGAGCTGAAGAAGATGGGGTATGCGACCCAGATCATCCCCTTCGATCTCAGCAAGAAGTCATTTACCGCAAAACTCAAAAAGCTCAACCCCGTGTGCGTCTTCAACCTCGTGGAATGCATCAACGGCGACGGCCAGCTCATTCACCTGGCATGCTCATACCTCGACCATCTGAAAATCCCCTATACCGGTGCAGGCGCAGAGGCCATGTTCATCACCTCCAACAAGGTGCTTGCCAAGCGGTGGATGCGGCTCATGGACATACCCACACCGGATTGGATCGTGCCGGGGAAACAGATCGAATGCGAGCCGCCCTTCCCTTCACGATACATCCTGAAGGCCCAGTGGGAGGAAGCGTCCATAGGACTTGACAGCGAGTCGGTGGTGGATGTGAAAGACCTGGACAAGCTCCTGGAGCTCCTGCGGCAGAAGGCCCAGAAACTGGGAAAGCCGTGCTTTGCAGAGCATTACATAGACGGCAGGGAATTCAACCTGGCCCTGCTGGCCGATGTAAACGGAGCAGAGGTCCTGCCGCCTGCGGAGATCACCTTCGACTACCCAGAGGGCATGCCCAAGATCGTCGACTACAAGGCAAAATGGATCGAGGGCTCTCCCGAATACGAAGGCACGACCCGCGTGCTTGATTTTCCCCCACGGGACGCCCTGCTGCTGGAGGAGCTCAAAAAGCTGGCGCTGAAGTGCTGGGAAGGCTTCGACCTGAGGGGTTATGCACGGGTGGACGTTAGGGTTGACGGCAACAACAACCCCTGGGTCCTCGAGATCAATGCCAATCCCTGCATCTCACCCAACGGGGGTTTTATGGCGGCTTCCGAAAAAGTAGGCATATTCTATCACGACATCATAGACCGCATAATCAAAGACGCACTCCGCTCTTGACCTTGCCTGTCCGTCAAACAGAGATGACGCACTTCAGCTACCGAACCCGGGTATTCCCCTCCGACAGGGAAGCGGTCAGGGAGATCGTCGAATCCACCGGATTCTTCACCGACGAGGAGGTCGAGGTGGCTTTTGAGCTGGTGGAAGCCGGCCTGTCCGGAGAAAGCATAAGCGACTATCTCTTCCTCTTCTGTGAAGACGAGCACGGCAAGGTCGTGGGGTACACCTGCTACGGACGCATCCCCTGCACTCTCGGCAGCTTCGACCTCTACTGGATTGCAGTACACAAGGACCGACAGGGCCTGGGTATCGGAATAGAGCTGCTCGTGCGGACTGAAGAGCTGATAAGAGAGAAGGACGGCAGGCGCGTCTACATCGAGACATCTTCGAGAGACCTCTACAAACCCACCCAGGGATTCTATCTCAAGGCAGGATATGTTGCCGAGGCTATGCTGAAGGACTTCTATACCGAAGGCGACAGCAAGATCATCTATGTGAAGCACCTCAGCAGATGATCCGTCCATCAGACTGCTTCATCCTTCCTGAGCCACTCGATGCGGTTGAGTGCATTGATATAGGCCTTGGCGGAAGCCACCAACACATCCGGGTGCGCACCGTGGCCCGCCACGGACCGGTTGTTGTATTTCAACTGCACCGAGGCTTCGCCCTGGGCATCCGTACCGCCGGTCACTGCATCGACGGTATACTTCATGAGGTCGTAATTGGTCCTGGTGATCTTCCGGATGGCGGCGAAGGTTGCATCCACAGGCCCCACCCCGAATCCTGCATCCTGGACGATCTGTTTTTCTATCTCCATCTGCATGGTTGCGGTGGGTATGGCGACGTTCCCGCTCACCACGTTGAGATAGACAAGTTTGTACTTCTCTTCGATCCTCAATACTTCTTCATAGAGGATGGTTTCGAGGTCCTCGTCGAAAATCTCCTTCTTCAAGTCCGCCAGATCCTTGAAGCGGGTGAAGACCCTGTTCAGCTCTTCGTCATTCAGTTCATACCCCAGTTGCTTGAGATGCTTGGTGATGGCATGCCGTCCGGAATGCTTTCCCAGCACGATATGACTGTCAGGCATACCCACTGACTGCGGTGTCATGATCTCGTAGGTGAGCTTTTCCTTGATCAGGCCGTCCTGGTGGATGCCCGACTCATGGGCGAATGCATTGGCGCCGACGATGGCCTTGTTCGGCTGGACGCGCACGCCGGTGATCTGGGTGAGGAGCCGGGACGTCTGGTAGAGGTTCTCGGTCTTTATGCCCGTGTAGAGCCCGAACAGGTCCTTGCGTGTCGAAAGGGCCATGACGACCTCTTCCATGGCCGCATTGCCTGCCCGCTCACCGATGCCGTTGATCGTGCATTCGACCTGCCTGGCGCCGTTCCTGAGCGCTGCCAATGAATTGGATACTGCCAGGCCCAGATCGTTGTGGCAGTGCATGGATATGATCGCCCGGGAGATGTTCTTCACCTTGTCGAACAGGTGGGCGATCAGTTCACCGAACTCTTCCGGTATAGCGTAGCCCACCGTATCCGGGATGTTGACCGTTGTGGCTCCGCAATCGATGACCGCCTCCACCATCTCGCACAGGTAG
>DATKLV010000357.1:0-2736 GCA_035542255.1 Desulfomonilia bacterium
CCGCTTCCCGTGCTTCCTATCGTTCTGGCCAGGTGTTCGTTTGACCGGTCTCTTGCTATATGCTCTTCCTCGATGACCGCGCACCGGTAATCTATAAAGGTCCTATTTCCGACTCCCAGGAGATCGATTTCCTGATGGAAAATCCTGGGATCAACGAGGACACCGGTTCCTATGAAAAGCCGAGCCTCAGGGTAGACAAAGCCTGACGGCACCATGCGCACCCCATACTCTTTTTCCCCCACTTTGACGGTATGGCCGGCATTGGGACCAACGCCCCCGCGTGATATGATGGTGGGATGATCTTTGTAGGCGATATGAGCAACAACCTTCCCCTTCCCTTCGTCACCGAAAAACCCACCGACGATAATGGTACAACTCATTATCCAACCATCACGTATAGGGGTGGAATCGAGATAAATCTTCTACTTTGATGAAGAGGAAGGGTATTTCCGGATCAGGGCCGGGTCATGAAACGCTCCATCCGTGTGAGCGCCTCCCCCAGGTTTTCCCTCGATACTGCATAGGCACAACGGCAGTGATTCTTTCCGCCCCTGCCAAGCACACTCCCGGGAACCACGGCGACGTGTTCTTCGGTAAGCAGCTTCTCAGCAAATTCATTATCCGAAAGACCACTCTTTTCAACGGATGGAAATGCATAGAATGCACCCTCGGGGAGATGACAGGTAAGGCCTATCCTGTTCAGGCCTTTCACGAAAATATTTCTTCTGACCCGATACTCCTGCACCATCCGGTCCTTCTCGGCTTCGCCCCTCCGGAGGCCTTCCAGGGCGGCGACCTGTCCCATGACCGGTGCACAGAGCATGACGTACTGGTGGATCTTCAGGGCTGCGTCACAGATCTCAGCCGGAGCACAGAAGTAACCGATACGCCATCCGGTCATAGCATAAGCCTTCGAAAAGCCATTCAGCGTGATGGTTCGTTCCCGCATCCCGTCCAGGCTTGCAGGGGGGACGTGGGTCCCATCATAGGTCAGTTCAGAATACACCTCATCGCTGATGAGGAGGAGATCATGGTCCACGATGATATCGGCAATTCCTGAAAGATGTTCCTTTCTCATCACCGCTCCGGTGGGGTTGTTCGGGAAGTTGATCATGACAGCTTTCGACCTGCTGGTGACCGATTCCATCAGGCTGTCGGGATTCAGTCTGAATTGATCCTTCTCCCTGCACTGGACAGGGACGGGAACTCCTCCTGCAAGTGTGACGCAGGGGGAATAGGAGACGTAGGATGGTTCGGCAATGATAATCTCATCGCCGGGGTCGGTAACTGCCCTGACGGCTATATCGAGACCTTCCGAGACCCCCGTGGTTACGATCATCTCCTCATCAGGAGTATACGATAGGTTATAGTGTTGGTTGAGCCAGATCGAAATCGCCTCACGAAGAGGGAGAAGGCCCCGGTTTGATGTGTAGGATGTTCCTCCTTGCTCGATTGAGTAGATACTTGCTTCACAGATATTCCAGGGAGTCGGAAAATCGGGTTCTCCCACTCCAAGAGAGATGACACCCTCCATGCTGACGGCGAGATCAAAGTATTTGCGGATTCCTGAAGGAGGGATGGCTTTCGCCTTCGCCGAGATAAAATTCCTCATGATTGTCCCTCAAAGAGAGTAGGGTATCCTTTCCCCGGCTTCCCTCTCATAAAAACACTGGCCGTTCTCTTTAAAGGTCTTCATGACAATATGTGTTGCCGTCTCACGGATACGGTCCATGGGGGCTATTGATTCTGATACGAAGCGCGCCACCTCATGCATGGTCTTTCCCGTGACCACCAGTTGGAGGTCATAAACCCCGGTAATAAGCCGGAGAGCTCTCACCTCCGGGAAATTGGCGAGCCGTTCGGCAATACGGTCATAACCGTAGTCTCTCTCCGGGTTTACCTTCAGTTCGATGACTGCCGCGACCCCTCCGTCTGCTGCCTTCTCCCAGTCGATGATTGTGGTATACTTCCTGATTATTCTGTTTTCTTCGAGACTGGTGACCCGGTGTCCGGCCTCTTCAGCGGACAGCTCGGCCATCAATCCCAGCTCTTCAGACGAGAGTCGGCTGTTCTCCTCCAGGAGATGCAGGAGGAGGTGGTCTTTTTCGTCCATCTTTGTTATCACCTGAAAAGGGTCTTTACCCAGACAACGTCCATTTTATCAAGGCCGTGGGCATTCAGCCGTGGATCGCCGAGGATAACGCCCCATATTTTAGTGGTATTGGAGTCAAACCACATCTCTTTTGTCCTGCCGTAGCGCCCCCGGCTCACAACCCGGGTGTTTATCACTCCCAGCATGTTGAGCTCAGATATGAGGTCAGTGATCCTCCTGTGGGTGAGTGTGTCAAGATCCATTCCCGGAGCAATCTCCTTATAGATTCGTGATACCTCCCCACTGGTGAAGATGTGCTGACCCATCTGGTCCAGGAGTAGCATGGAGTAGAGAACTATCTTGCTCTGTGTCGGCAGGGTTGCAATGCACTCCACCATACTGTCTGTCTCGATCTTAGCCTGGGCAAGTTTGACATGTTTTTCCTCAACTTTGTCTGACTCTTCTCGATCGGCAATCTCACCCGATACTCGCAGCAGGTCAAGAGCCCGCCGGGCGTCTCCATGTTCCTGGGCCGCAAGTGCAGCACAGAGCGGAATGACCCCGTCCATGAGAACATTCTGATTGAAAGCAATATCGGCCCTCTGCTTGAGGATGTCGCAGAGTTGTGGGGCATTATAGGGAGG
>DATKLV010000358.1:0-3023 GCA_035542255.1 Desulfomonilia bacterium
GCAACAAGGTGACGCAGGTGAGCAGTATAGCCATCGACTCCTTTGAGGTTTCTCCCGACGGCACGAGGATCGTTTATTCCGCACCCAGGGATGAAAAAGATGAAACAAGCCAGGGCAGCATCTGGATCATGAATGTCGACGGCAGTAATACGAGGAAACTCACCAACATAGAGGGTGATTCTTCACCGGCGTGGTCTCCGAATGGAGAATACATCGCCTTTTCATCTCTCGGTAAAAATCACGATATCAGGCAGATATACATCATGGACAAGAACGGCGGCAATCTGAGCCAGATTACCAAGAGCCCCTTCTCCAAGAACAACCCGTGCTGGTCCCCGGATGGTATCAAGCTCTGCTATGAGGCATACACGCACAATTCCGCCACGGACCAGTCGGAGCTTTTCGTGATCAACTGGAATGGAACGCAAGAGTCCCGGATCTTGAATATGAGAAAATCACTATCGAATCAGTGGCCAACCTTAAGTAATCCCCACTGGGCCGCTGACTGACCACATGATACTTTTGACCCGGCTGCCCGGGAGGTGGATGTGAGGCGCGCCGGATAATGCTCTGAACCTTAACGGCTGCAGAGGTGAAACACGTCCTTTTCCTCAAAGCAAAGATAGTTTATATTCCCATGCTCAAGAGAGGTTCATAATTCAGCTGAGAGGATATAAGTCCATGAGTGGGATAATCGTCAGCAAGTTCGGCGGCAGCTCGGTTGCCAATGCCGTTCAGATCGAAAAGGTCAGACGGATCATAGAAGCGGATCAGAGGCGGCACATCGTAATTGTATCTGCACCCGGCAAAGATGCCGCTGACTCCGAAAAAGTAACAGACCATCTCTTCAACATTGCAAGTGCAGGAGAGCACTTCCAGGTCCGCGGGAAAAACATCAGCGCCGCGGAAAGCTACAAACGGGTGGTCGGCAAGTTCAGAAACCTCACGGCCGAGCTGACCATCGACGGCGACGACATAATCGAAGACCTGGAGACCGATCTGAAGAGCGCCATTGAAGGCCGCAAGCGCATCGACTTCTTTGCCTCGAGGGGTGAGCACTACAACGCCAAGGTCATTGCCCGCTACTTCAGCAGCAGGGGTATGCCCGCATCCCTCAAGCTTCCTGAGGACATCGGGTTCCTCGTATCCGAGCGTTTCGGCAATGCCAAGGTGATGCCCGGCACCTACGTGAATCTGAAGGAAAACATCACGGATGAGGGGATCACGGTCATTCCCGGCTACTACGGCATTACCCTCAAGGGAGATATCGCCGTCCTTTCACGCGGCGGATCCGATCTCACCGGCGGTGATGTGGCCTTCGCACTGGACGCGGACCTCTACGAAAACTGGACCGATACCGACGGCATCTTCCAGGTCGATCCCCGCATCATACCCGAGGCAAGAGTGATCCCGGAGCTTACCTACAAAGAGATACGCCTCCTTTCTTCACGGGGCTTCAACGTCTTCCATTTCGATGCCATGATCAACTGCAAACACAAGAAGATCCCCATCAATATCCGCAATACAAACAACCCGCAGGCCAGGGGCACCATGATCGTCGAATCTCGTGAGCCAAGAGAAACCGTGGTGGGCATAGCCCGCATGGACGGGCTGGCCTATGTCTATCTCGAAAAAGATATGATCGGCGAGACCGTGGGCTTCACCCAGGAATTACTAGACATATTCAAGAATTTCAACATCAATACCCACCACTACCCATCCGACATGGATGATATCGCCGTCATCGTCGACCAGGTCGACCTGTTGGGCAAGGTGGACGACATCAAGGCCCTCATCAGGCAGCAGCTCAACCCCGACTTCATCGATATCCAGTCGAATCTGAGCCTCCTCTCTCCGGTGGGATCGGGTATGAAAAATACCCCGGGTGTTCTGGCCAAGGCGGCTGAAGCCCTTTACCGTGAAGGCATCAACATCGATGTGGTGGACCAGGGCCCTTCACAGATGAGCTTCCACTTCGGGATCAGCCAGGAATACGGCGATGCAGGCCTCAAGGCGCTCTTCAGGGCGATGCTGATGGAGTGACCTTTCGCAGGAGGAATATCCGAGGATGTTTGCAAGTGCAAGACAGATATAGCTACCGGATGCTAGAATAAAGTGAACGAACAAACCACGAAGGAGGCCGTATGATCGTCGTCGTTGCCGTACTGAAAGCGAAGCAGGGAAAGGAAGAGGAAATGGAAGAGGCGCTGAGGTGGATTATCCCCCAGGTGGATTCCGAGGAAGGAACCCTGAAGTATGTCCTCCATCGGGCAAAGAAAGATGCAGGTAAATTTCTCATCTATGAAAACTACAGGGACAAGGATGCCTTCAATAAACACAGCTCAACCCCGTACTTTGCAGAGCTCTTCGGAAAGATCGCACCCCTGCTCGAAGGCGATCCGTCCATTGAAATCTACGAGGATATCGCATCGATCCAGGACAAGATCTGCGTGGCTCCGTGAAGAGTAAACACTCACGGGAAAGGAGAAGCCCATGAAACCCATCGGCCCTTTGATGTGGGAACACCGGCTCATCGAGCAGATCATCCCTCTCATCAAGAAAGAAATCGATAAGATAGAATCGAGCAAGAGGGCGGATGTCGTATTCGTCGAAAAGGCGGTAGACTTCTTCAGGACTTATGCCGATCGGACCCACCATGGGAAGGAAGAGGACATCCTCTTTCATGAGCTGGAAAAGAAGACTGTCTCTGATGAGCACGCAAAGATCATGAAAGAGCTCATGAGAGAGCATGTGATTGCCAGGAACAATGTGCGTGCCTTGATAGAGGCCAGGAAGGAGTATATGAACGGCAAGGACGAAGCGCTGGGGACCATCCTTAAAGGCCTCACCGACCTTTCAAATCTCTACCCCGCCCATATCGAAAAAGAGGACAAGCGGTTTTTCTTCCCGGTCATGGAGTATTTCACCGACAAGGAACAGGATAAGATGATCCGCGACTTCTTCGATTTCGACCGCAAGATGATCCATGAAAAATACCAGAATATCATGGAAGAGATGGGGGC
>DATKLV010000359.1:0-5813 GCA_035542255.1 Desulfomonilia bacterium
CTGAAGGAATCCGTCACCGTGCTTGCACCTATCTTCATTATTTTTATCGTGACGCATGCGCTTCTACTCGGATATGGATTCGGTACTCATCTAACTAACGTGGGTATTCTTACACAGGACCTCCACGGCTATATCGGGGCAGACTTGGGTACAATCGGCTTTGTTGGAATTATGGCAATCTTCCTCCGAGCCTTCTCCATGGGCGGAGGTACGTACACCGGATTGGAAGCGGTCTCAAACGGCATGCAGATCATACGCGACCCTAAAGTCCAAAACGGAAAGCGCACCATGCTCTACATGGCCCTCTCACTCGCGATCATGGCAGGCGGACTCTTGGTATGTTATCTCTTATACGGTATCAAGCCCACTGAAGGGCGTACCTTGAATGCAATCCTTGCCGATGCGGTCTTTGGTAATTGGACCTTGGGACGTGAAATTGCACTAATCACTATCCTTTCAGAAGGCGCACTGCTTATGGTCGGTGCCCAGGCCGGATTCACCGACGGACCGAGGGTCATGGCTAATATGGCCATTGACATGTGGTTTCCCAGGCGCTTCGCTTCACTGTCTGAGCGTCTCAGTATGCAGAATGGGGTGATGCTCATGGGTGTATCATCGCTCGCCATTCTTCTCTATACCCACGGCTCCGTTTCGGCACTGGTGGTTATGTATTCCATTAACGTATTTCTTACCTTCTCCCTTTCGCAGTTCGGGATGATCAATTACTATCTGAAGAGAAGAGATAGGGTGGCGACATGGAAGCGATATATCCTTGTCCATTTTATAGGATTTCTCCTGTGCATCACGATTCTCGTCGTTACGGTTACAGTGAAGTTCCAAGAGGGAGGATGGATGACACTGCTCATTACGGGGTGTCTCCTTGTATTATGCTACATCATCCGTACTCACTACCGGATTGTGAGGAAGGGCGCCCGATCGCTGGATGACATACTCATGGGGATGTATTTAGAAGGCTCTAAAATCAATACCGACCCATGCGATCCGAACGATATGACTGCTGTACTCCTCGTAGGCGGCTACAACGGGTTTGGTCTCCACTCTTTCCTTTCGATATTCCGGACCTTTCCGAATGTTTACAAGAATTTTATCTTTGTCTCGGTTGGAGAGATCGACTCAGGCTCATTCAAAGGCATAGATGAGGTGGAGTCTCTTAAACACTCAGTAGTGGACGGTCTGAAGAAATACGTGAATCTTGCCCGTAAGCTCGGATTTCCTTCGGATTACCGCATGGACATAGGTATTGATACAGTGGATACAGCGACCCATCTCTGCGAGGCAGTAGCAACGGAGTATCCACGATCCACTGTTTTCGCAGGCAAGCTCATCTTCCAGAAAGAGAGCATGTTCCAGAGATTCCTGCACAACGAGACCGCTTTTGCAATACAGCGCAGGCTCCAGTGGGAGGGAGTTGCCATGATGATCCTGCCCATTCGGGTAACGATTTAACAGCCACTCACGCTTTTGGGAAATAAGTTGATACGGTTTCCCTCACTTCCTGCAGCCACTGCCGGCGATGGTCCACCGTACTGGTAACGATGACACTGAATGCCCTCCGGTCGAACATCTGCACGCCGGTAAGCCCGAATATGCAATTTTTCCATAGCGTTTCCAAGGGGTCGCCGAAGACACGGAGCTCCCGCTCGGCATCGGTATTGGATGTATTGAACACAAGGGCCGTCTTTGCCTTTAGCAGGCCGATCGGTACCCCTTCCCCCGAGTCGCCCTCTTTAAATTCATAGGCAATCCCTGGACGGAGAACGCGGTCAATCCACCCCTTGAGTATTGCCGGCGGCTGTCCCCACCAGTTGGGGTGGACGATGATAATGCCTTCAGCCCTGGCTATCTCAACACAATGCTGTGCAAGATACGGCGGTAATGGGGCTTCCTTTATAATCTCTTCCTGGGGCATGACAGGATCGAACCGTTCTTCGTACAGATCGTGAAACACGACCTTGTGTTCGTTCTCCTGCAGTTTATCTATGGCTATTTCGGCAATGGCATGGTTGAAGCTCCCCGTGTCGGGATGGGCAAGGATAACGGATACTTTCACAGCACAATCCTTTCCTGCTGAAACTCGTTATAGGTACATATTAGTCTCTCAGGAGCTCGCGAGCAATGACCAGTCTCTGGATTTCCGAAGTCCCCTCGTAGATCGTAGTGGCACGGGCATCGCGGTAGAGCCTCTCCACCTTGAAATCCTTGGTATATCCGTACCCTCCGTGGATCTGCAGTGCCAGGTAAGCCGCCTTGTTCGCCATCTCTGAGGCAAAAAGCTTTGCCATAGACGCCTCCTTCGTAAAGGGAACTCCCTGGTCCTTCCCGCTTGCTGCCGACAAGGTGAGAAGATATGCCGCCTCGATGGACGTCGCCATGTCCGCGATCATCCACTGGATCGCCTGGAACGACCCGATGGCCCTACCGAACTGCCTACGTTCCCTGGCATACTTCACGGCCTCGTCCAGGCATGCCCGGGCGATCCCCAGCGCCTGCGACGCTATGCCGATGCGCCCGCTGTCCAGTGCCGACATGGCGATCTTGAACCCGATCCCAGTCCTGCCCACGAGGTTATCTCTGGGCACTTTACAGTCTTCAAAGATGAGCTCCACTGTGTTGGAGGCCCTCAAACCCATCTTGTCCTCCCTTGTGCCCACCGAAAAACCGGGAGTGCCTTTTTCCACGATAAATGCGGATAGGCCCTTGTTGCCCTTCTCAGGACCGGTACGGGCGATAAGGTTGACTATATCCGCATATGCCCCGTGCGTGATGAAGACCTTTGTTCCGTTGATGAGATAGTAATCCCCCTTGTCCTCGGCCCTGATGTTCAGACTGGCAGGGTCCGAACCCGCATTGGGTTCGGTCAGCGCAAAGCATCCGAGGAGCTCACCCTGGGCGAGCCTGATGAGATACTTTATCTTCTGGCCTTCATCGCCGAACTTGAGCAGAGGCTCGGTGGAGAGATTCGCCACGGACATGGTCACGGCCGTGGATGCACATGCAAACGCGATCTCCTGCAGCGCCAGACAGTAGCTGACCGCCCCCGCACCCGATCCGCCGTACTCTGACGGAACCATCATGCCCAGCAGGCCCAGGCCGCCCATCTTCTTCACCACGTCGGTGGGGAATATCTCCTCCTTGTCTCTCTTCGCAGCCTGGGGTTCCAGTTCCCTCCGGGCAAAGTCCCTGGCCATGAGCCTGACCATCTCCTGTTCCGCGCTCAGTTGAAAAGGCATATCCACTCCTTACGGCACATAGATGACAACCAGGAGCTCTGCCTTCTCCCTGGCGGGGTTGCTGAGTTTGTGATGGAGGGAGGAATTGAAGTGAATGCTCCCGCCCTTTTTCAGAGAGGTGGTATTCTGGCCGACCTGGATGGTCAGAGAGCCGTCCAGGACATAGACGAATTCTTCCCCTTCGTGGTGGTATTCGACGCCTTTGTGCTCGGTCTCCGGATCTATGGTGACCCGATAAGCCCGCAGATGCTTCTCTTCACCCGGCTGGGTCAGGGGTGCATATGCGTAGGAGGCAACCCTCTTTTTGTGGCTCTTGGTGCGTCTTTTAGAGGCTTCTTTGTCCTGGGTCCCCTGGAGCTGCTCGATGTCGATCTTGAAAGTGCGTCCCAGCTGGAGAACAAGTGCCACCGGCGGGGCCACTTTCCCTTCCTCGACCTCTTTCAGGAGATCAACCGCATAGCCCGTGTCCTGCGAGAGGGCATCAAGGCTGATCCCCTTCTCCTCCCTCAAACTGCGGATCTTATTGCCAAAGGATTCTTCCGGCTTCTTGCCCACGTTTCCTCCATATTATGCGGTCAAACCCCGCATTGGAAAACCATTTCTGAAACAACATGCAGACTATCATAAAACCCGGTTCAGTGACAGTCTTTATAACCCCATGCCCATCTTACTGTCTTACAAGAAGACATAAAAAGAAGAGATATATCCCATTATCGCATTTACCTTACCACTTAAACGTCCTATCTTTACAGACATGACAAACGGGTTAATCTGGCAGATACTTGCCGATGGGGTGGTACTCCTTCACCTTGGCTTTATCATCTTTGTAATCTTCGGCGGCATCTTCATTGTTTTCCAGTCAAAGGTTCTCTGGTTTCATATCCCGTGTGTCATCTGGGGGATTTTGGTGGAACTTATCGGGTTTATCTGCCCTCTAACCCCGCTTGAAAATTACATGAGGATACATGCAGGCCGGTCGCCCTACAGCGGGGACTTTGTGATTCACTACATTGAGCCTGTCATATACCCGGAAGGGCTCACCAGGGAGTTGCAGATCGTGATGGGGCTCTTGGTGATCCTTTTCAATTTTTTTATATACGGTTGGTTGATCCTCAGAAAGAATAAATATTGAAGGGTCATAACACATGTATATGGGTGTGATGTCCATATCTCCACAAAACTTACGATGCAGCGACTTGTTCTAAAAAATTGAGAAGAGCTTCATTGAACTTGTTTGCCTGCTCAACATTAACAAAGTGTGCCGCCTCGGGGATGACGATCATTTCCGAAGATCCTATCTGGTCATGAATATATTGTGCTGCAGATACCGGTGTTCCCTGGTCATCTTTCCCCACCAACACCAGTACCTTCGTTGATATGGTGTTTAGTGAATAACGCAGGTCCATATCCCTTATGGCAGCACAACAAGCACAATATCCTTCCACGGGTGTAGAGAGAATAATCCGGCGTATTTTCTCAACCTCTGTGGGTATGCGCTCCTGACCCGGCTTTGTAAACCAACGATCTACAGTGGCATCTGCGACTGCAGCCATGCCGCCGCTCCGAACCATTTTAATACGCTCGTCCCAGAGCTCGCGAGGAGAGATGTGGGCTGATGTGGAACTGAGGGCCAGTGAGATCAATCTCTTGCCATATCGGGCCCCGATCATCTGGCCGACCATACCTCCCATGGAAAGCCCGCAGAAGTGTACCTTTTCCAGGCCCAGCACATCCATCAGCCCCACGGCATCGGACGAGAGGAGATCAAGGGAGTAAGGTCCTTCGGGCGCTGCAGATCTCCCATGACCGCGGCTGTCATAGCGGAGCACACGATAACCAGCTTGACTGAATGCATGAACCTGGTTGTCCCACATGGTGATATCTGCAGCCAGGGAGTTGGAAAACATTATGACATCCCCATAATCAGGACCGTCGAAGCTGTAAAAAAGGTTTGAGGTGTTTACCTGTGCAAGGGGCATACTATCTTTGATCAGTTCTCCTATTGATATCGATGCTATTTTACCATGAAGTGGATTGCATGACCCAGATAAAAGAGAAATGTGATCGCAACTACGTGGAGGATCCACCAGTTTACGGAAAAGAGTTTGAATTTGTTCATGGCTACCTCCATAATTGATTGCCGAGGGTATAGACAATGCTTAAGGCCACAAGATGGACACACCACCACCCCATGTTCGGGTATCGGTATGTAATCCCTGCCTTGATCTTACTGGGGTCATACCCGAAGGTTTCCAGCTCAAAATAGGTCTTTCCAATGAAAAATATGGTCCACAGAATCAGTATGTCAGCCAGCATAGTCTCAAAGGTGATTGATCCCAGTGTTGCCGGTTCAGGCCAATGGGCAATAGAGAAGTGGGCCATCGTGATCGTTCCGATAATGGCCAGCATGCCGTTTAAAACATAGCCGTATGACATGGTCTTCTTGATTGATAAAAGTATGGGCACTACAATGATGCTCAATATACCCGATATGTAAGCGACGATGATGGGGGGGACTTTCGTGATCGGGTGAATTCGCACATGGAGCAAGAACCCTCCCAG
>DATKLV010000360.1:0-3186 GCA_035542255.1 Desulfomonilia bacterium
GACGAGCCCATGCACCCCTATACCCAGGGACTGCTGGCATCCATCCCAAACATAAAGCTTGAACAGCCTAAGCTCGTGACCATGCCCGGCAGTCCGCCTGACCTTGTTGATCCGCCGTCAGGGTGTGTCTTTCACCCCCGATGCCCGTTCATGATGGGCATATGCGTCACGGAAAGGCCGATGATCTTTGAAAGGAAAACTCACCTCGTGAGCTGCTGGCTCTACCGGTAAAAGTTATGGCGGAAGAACTCATAAAGGTTGAAAATCTCACCATGCACTTCCCGCTCCAGAAGGGGATTCTTGGAAATCTCTTTGCCAGGGAAAAGAAATACGTAAGGGCCGTGGACGGTGTATCGTTCACCATCAACAAAGGCCAGGTCTTAGGTCTTGCCGGTGAGAGCGGATCGGGCAAGACCACTACGGGCAGGCTAATATTAAAGCTCCTGGAGCCCACCTCAGGAGAGATCTTCTACAAGGGCAGGGCCATTGCCACTTACTCAAAGAATGAGTTGGAGGAGCTCAGGGAAAAGATGCAGGTGATCTTCCAAGACCCCTATGCGTCCCTGAGCCCCCGCATGTCCATCGGAAAGGCCGTATCGCACCCGTTAAGGATCCATGGTATTGCGGGAGGGACACGGGCACGTGATATCACCCTGGAGATGATGGAGAAGGTAGGGCTTTCGCCGGCTCCGTTTCTCTACAAGAAGTATCCGCATCAGCTCTCGGGCGGCCAGCGCCAGAGGGTCGTCATTGCACGCGCCCTGGTAACCAACCCTGACTTCGTCGTGGCGGACGAGCCCATCGCCATGGCGGATGTGTCGGTTCGGGCGATGATCCTTGAGCTCATGATCAGGTGCAAAGAGATGTTCGATCTCACCTATCTCTTCATCACCCACGACCTGGCCACCTGCAAATACATCTGCGACCATATCGCAATCATGTACCTCGGTAAAATCGTCGAGATAGGGCCGCTGCAAGAGGTGTTCAAGAACCCTGTCCATCCCTACACATCAACGCTGCTGGAGGCCATCCCAGTGCCCGATCCCCGTTACCGCAGGACACGGCCCATGCCCAAGGTGGAGATACCGAGCCCCATCAACCCGCCTCCCGGCTGCAGTTTCCATCCTCGATGCCCCTTGTCAGAAACATCGTGCCGCATTCATGAGCCCGATCTCGTGGATATAGGTGGCGGCCATCTGGTTGCCTGCAGTGTTAAGGTCCGGAGACCTGATTTCTGATCTCCTTCTCCATCAGCATACCCACCTATAAGATACGTACCGTGCTTGATGGATGATTCTCATGTCTGCTCTGGAATTCTTATGTTATAATGACACGAAATGCTCTCATCAATTGAAAAGATTTATGCAACTCTCATAGACCGTGAGTATCAGCAGGAGCTGTTCAAAGAACTCCCTTTATTCCAGAGAAAAGGTACCGGGTTTATAGCCCGTTGCCCTTATCATGAAGACTCCATGCCCACTCTCCTCATTTACGGAAACAGGCCCGAGTATTTCTGTTTCGCCTGCAGTGCACGGGGCGACTGGATCGGATTCCTCATGCGCACGCATAAGATATCATTTCATGAGGCTGCAGCAATGCTCGCACAAGCATCCGGGACGATGCTCCGAGACTGCAGTGAGGAGCTCTGGGAGCAGGAACTCTTCATGACGAGAGTAATCGAATCAGCTATGGAGTCATATATCGCCCAGCTCTGGTCAAAGCCCGGTGAGGATGTCCTGCACTATCTCTATAAGCGCGGTTATGCCATGGGGGAGGTGGAGGCCATGTCCCTCGGGTACTATCCGGGATATGAACAGACCATGGAAACACTGGTCGGGCAGGGGTTCAACCGGGTATCGCTTGAAACGGCCTTTGACCGGTTCTGGAATACAGGCATCGATTCCCCGGGGCTTGTCATACCCTACAGGGATATGGCGGGACGTCTCATGGGACTGGTGTATAAGGATATGAGGACCGCAGGCCCGGAATCCTACTGTTTCCTCACCGACAGCTCACGTCTTAAGGACATACCATTCCTCATGTACCGCTCACGCGGCCGGAAAGACATCATCGTGGTAGAGGGGTTCTTTGATGCACTGCTCGTCGACCATGTCAGGCTGAAGCCTGTCATAGGCATCGGGGCGGAAAAGCACGCGGAAGACAAGATTGCTGCAGCTTCTTCATTCGGTGCGGATCACTTCATACTTGCCCTGGGTAACGGAGAACGGCAAAGGGATGCCACACGTCATGCGATTGAGAAGATCCGGTGCATGGGGCTGAGCGCCTCTGTCCTGCCTATGCCGGACAAATACAAGGACCTTGATGAATATATCCGCATGACCTGTCTCGACCAGTTCAGGGCGGCCTTGAAAAAGTTGGTCCGATACGATAAGTGGCTGGAAAAGGAAAAGTAAGGTATTAGCCCTATGAGTTCTACCGAGTACACTCATGCGATTGTGATCGGAGCAGGACCGGCAGGTCTCGGTGCTTCCTTGGGCCTTGCCGCAAAAGGTCACTCGGTGAGGGTCCTCGATCAACAAGAGGAACTTGGAAAGGTTCGCCGGGGAGAGACCATCAGGGCTGATGCCGCTATGGAGGCCATACTCGGACGGGGCTTTTTCGACCGTATCACCAGAAAGAAGATCAACAGGCGCCGCTACTACTCACACACAGGAAATTGTTTCGTAGACAGATCCATAACTAATCCCAATATCATATTCGAATGGCCCCTTCTCATCGGTGAGATGGCGGGCAAGGCCGAGCGGTCCGGTGTGCGGATACATACAGGGCATCGAGTGATCGGCCTCCTGGAGCATTCAGGAACCGTTAATGGTGCTGTTACCGTCAACGATGGAGTGGAGCATGTTTTTGTAGCAGACACGGTAATTTCCTGCGGGGGGTGTAACGACCCTTGCTCACAACACCTTTCTCAAACACGATCCGGGGTCGACATGGCTGTAGTAAAACGCCTGGCAAAGGGATATGAGGGGCCGGACGACAGGCTCGAATACTTTTTCCATATCGATGATTCAGGGCTTGTCATCGCGGCCATGTTCCCCAGGGGAGGAACAGAGGCGGAGTTCATACTGATGAGCACATCGGCGGGTGAATGCCGTTTGCCCGTATTCGACGAGTTCAGCCGCATTCATGAGCGCTACGGCAAGCTGTTGGAAGGAACGCAAACCT
>DATKLV010000361.1:0-6281 GCA_035542255.1 Desulfomonilia bacterium
TATATATGGTATGACAATAAGGCTGGAATGGTCATTCCCAGGGCACAGGAGGTTTGTGTGGAGGTAACCGATATCATCGCCGGGGCAAAGGCATCGGGACAGAAGGCGCTGAGCGAACACGAATCAAAGCAGATCATAGCGGCATACGGTGTGCCGGTGGTGCGGGAGGTGGTTGTCAAGGATGCAGACCAGGCCTGCGCCGCGGCCGAGGACATGGGCTTTCCCGTCGTTCTCAAGGGCCTGGGGTCCACCCTGCTCCACAAGACCGAGCGGGGGCTCGTGCACCTCAACCTCACCGGCAAGTCAGCCGTATTGCGAGCGGCGCGCGCCATCGAGCGCGAGGCAAAGGACGAGCTCGAAGGCATCCTCGTCCAGCCGCACCTTGCGGGCAGACGAGAGTTCGTGGCAGGAATCTCGCGCGACCCGGTCTTCGGACCTGTGGTCATGTTCGGCATCGGCGGTATCTTCACCGAGGCCCTCTCGGACATCGCGCTGAGGATAGCCCCGCTGTCCGAGCGTGATGCGGGAGAGATGCTCAGGGAGATAACTTCTCATCGGCTCCTCGGACCATTCCGCGGGGAAAAGGCGGCCGACCGGGAAGCACTCGTACAGACACTGCTCGGGCTGTCGCGCCTGGCCGTCGATCATCCGGAGATCGCAGAGATAGACATCAACCCCCTCCTCATATCACCCCGGGGTGAAGTCCATGCCGTGGACGCCCTGGTGGTCCTCTCGGACAAGGCGCAAGAGAAAGTTTCCCCCGAACCGGTTGACCCCATGGCCATCGCAGCCCTTTTCTATCCCCGGTCCATCGCCTTCATCGGTGCATCGGCCAAGCTGGGGAAATGGGGACACATGCTCATGGCGCATACCATCAGCGGAGGGTTTCCCGGCGATATCTACCTGGTGAACGACAAGGGCGGCACCATTGCCGGCAGACCGGTGTACAAGGAAGTAAGTGAAATCCCCGGAAAGGTCGACCTGGCCGTAGTCACGATCCCGGCCAGGCACGTCATGGAGCTTCTCCCCAAGCTGAAGGCAAAGGGCATCCGTAATGTGCTGCTCATATCGTCGGGCTTCGGCGAGACCGGAGAGCAGGGCCTGAGGCTCCAGCAGGAGCTGGTGGAAAAGGCCCGGCAGGAGGGTCTGCTGGTCCTCGGTCCCAACACCATGGGCATATCGAACCCCTATATCAACCTCTACTGCACCGGCTCGCCGGTACGGCCGAAACCCGGCGGCACGGCGGTGGTTGCGCAGTCGGGCAACATGGGGGTTCAGCTCCTGGGATTCGCGGAGGAGCAGGGCATCGGCATCCGCGGCTTCTGCGGCTCGGGCAACGAGGCCATGATCACCGTGGAAGACTTCATCGACGGGTTCGAGATGGACGATCTCACGAAGATCGTCATGCTCTACATAGAGGGCGTCCGCGACGGCAGGCGCTTCCTTGAGAGCGCCCGCAGGCTGAGCGGCAAGAAGCCCATCGTGCTGCTCAAGGGCGGGCAGAGCGAGGCCGGCAGCCGGGCTGCATCCAGCCATACCGGCGCCATGACCTCGGATGTGAAGGTGTTCGACGCCGTGTGCAGACAGGCCGGCATCGTGAAGGTGGAGCAGTCCATGGACCTCCTGGACCTTGCCGCAGCCTTCTCATCCCTGCCCCTGCCCAGGGGTAACCGAGTCGGCGTTATGACTTTAGGAGGAGGCTGGGGCGTGATCACCGCCGACCTGTGCGCCCGATACGGCCTCACTGTCCCCAAGCTCTCGCCCGGTCTCATCGAGCGATTCGACAGCATGCTGCCGCCCTACTGGAGCCGGGCCAACCCCGTTGACATCGTCGGCGAGCCAGACAACACCCTCATGACCACCATCATGGAGGAGCTCATGAAATGGGACGGCTGCGATGCGGTCATCAACCTCGGCGTGCTCGGCCGCGCCCTGTACTTCGACCGCATGGCCGATGCCGCCCAGAGGGCCGACCCGACCTATTCGCATGAGTTTTTCGAGAATGCAAAAGCCTACATGCGCACCTTCGAGCTGGAATACTTAAAGCTCATCGCCAAGCTCATGGATGCCTACCAGAAGCCTGTCTTCGGGGTGAGTCTGCTCACCGACGCCAAGAGCAGGACTGTCTACTCGGTGGATGGCTCCTCATACAAGCCTGTGTTCTACCAGACACCGGAACGGGCGGTCAAAGCCAATGCGCGCATGTACGAGCACCACCGGTTTCTTGAGAAATAGCATGATCCCTTTTTTTAAGCCGAGGGTATGAAGATGCAGCAAAAAAGGATCTCAGGGAAGATGAAAACCGCCTTTCATGAAGCCGGCCATGCAGTAGTCGCTTATCTCTTAAGAAAAAAGTTCAGATATATCACCATACGGGCGAATGAAGTATTCAACGGCTATGTACGTCATGAGAAACCCAGGGCTTCCTCGGAAAATGGATGGGATGAAGAGAGGAACAAAAGATCCACAAGGGAAAAAGACATACTGACATCCCTTGCCGGAGGCACAGCGACCCTTATATTGACCGGAAAGCCCGACAGAACCGGCTCTTATGCCGATCTCCATAATGCACTGGATCTGGCAGGCGATGTGTGCGGGTCAAAGGCTGAATGCGATGCCTATGTCAACTGGCTGTCCGTGCGCTGTGAAGCCATGATGAGATCGCCGTCAAACTGGTATGCGGTCGAGGCCCTGGCCCATGAGCTTGTGAAACAGGAAAGGATAAGCTACCGGAAAGCCCGGGAGATCATCAAGGCTGCAAAGAAAGAATTCAGGGATAAGAAACAGAACTTTGCTTAAAGCCGGTCTCCGGTGCGGGCACAGGCTCACCGACGCCAAGAGTAAGACCGTCTACTCGGTGAAGGGCTCTGCATTCAAGCCCGTGTTCTACCAGACGCCGGAACGGGCGGTGAAAGCCAATGCGCGGATGTACGAGCACCACCGGTTCTTGAAACATGAATCCGTTCGTTTTGCGCCGTATGAGGTGATGTACATGCCCGAAAGCATGCTTGTGATAAGAAGAATGTACCAACCGATACCGGTTTCTACCAATAGGATTCCACCCCGCCGGCTATCTTTGCGTGCAAAGCACGGCCTTGTGCCGGCCATTACGGCTGCCGCGGGAGCGTGCGTTTGAGCGCCCCGACGCTGCGACTGCCCAGGTTGGTTGAATCAGATCCGCGGGGCCCGCAGGTGCTCCGCATGCTGACCACGCACACCCGGCTGCTGTGGAAGGAGGGCACGATCGAGGTGCCGTCGGCCGCACTCGGCCCTGAGCTGGAAACGGCCTTGCGGAGCGCCTACAATGCCGGCCAGCTTGTTCGCGGCCTGGAGAAGGCTGAACAACTGCTGGTACTCGAGGAGCGGGGGCTGCGCCTGGCTGATCGGCAAAGCAGCGTGCAGCGTGGTGAGCGCGTCTCACGCCTGCTGATGCTGTCCGACGACGGTGCCGAGCGCTTTTATCGCAAGGTGGAATCCATCCTGCGCAAATACGGCCCCCGGGTGCTGGCAGTGCGTCTTGAGGTGAATGCCGCAAGGCTGGGTGAACTGCTTTTCGGCCCCGGCCGCCTCGCCCGGCTGCTCATGCTCGAACACAAAGAGGCAGTCGGCGCAGTCCTCCTGGCTATGGCCGGGCAGGGTGCGGGGAGCATGGCAGGCACGGACGTAAAAGAACGTTAGAAAAAAATCAGGACTGTTCATTTTACTTCTTACCCTACTCTGTCACCCTGAGCGAATGCGAAGGGTCTCAAAAGAGAGATTCTTCACTTCGTTCAGAATGACAGAAATAAAGACCATTAGAAGAACAACGAGGACTGACCTTTCCCCCCGGACTTGAAACCTTATACTATGAGACATTTGCACAACCCTATATCCGTCATTGCGAGCGTAGCGAAGCAATCCCTGCATCTTGGCACAGTCGAAATTGCCACGTCCAAGTGGCACGGGCCAAGACCAAAGGCCTTGCCCGTGGTAGCCGCATCTTCAGGTTCATCACCTTCCCCAATCCTACCCTGCTATCGTCTCACAAAATCTAAAACAGCCTCTACGATCCGCTGCGCCCCCTCGCCGAAAAGCATGGTCATATGGTTACCGGGGATTTCCACGTAGCGCCCATCCGAGAGCATGTTGACCGTATCCATTGCCTGCTCACGGGGCAGAACCGGCGGAGTTCCCGGCGGGCCGTAGGGTCCTGGTGCGTTGAGCAGCAGCACCGGCTGCCTGACTGCTTTCAGATGTTGAGCCCAATCCTCGGCCAGTGACTTATCCACCGCTTCGATGATCGCTTCGGGACGGGACCGAGGCTTGACCGTGCCGTCGCTGCGGATCTCCACGTCTGCCCGATAGTAGCTTTCGATTGCCGGGTCCCACCAGCCCTGATAGAAAGGCATCTGCTTCATGGCCTCAAGGTATGCCTCCCACGAGGGCAGCACTTTACCCAGGCGGTCGACAGAGGGTTTGATCAACTCCCGCACCTGGGGGTGCATCGATCCGGCGGCATCGATGATCACCAGTTTACTGACCCGCTCAGGATTTTGTGCTGCCATATAGATAGACAGCAGCCCCCCGAAAGAATGTCCGCCCAGCACGACCTGCCGGAGCTCCAGCGCATCCAGCAGGCCGAGCACGTCGGCAGCATGGTCGGCCATGCTGTAGCCGCTGTCGGGTTTCTGGCTCAGGCCGCGTCCCCTAAGATCAAGGGCCAGCACCCTCAGCGCCGGACTCAACCCGGCCTTGATGAGGCCGTCAAACGAACTGGCATTTGCCGTCAGGCCCGGCATGAGCACCAGGGGCGGGTCGCTACCCTGGTGGTCGAGATAGTGCAATTGAATATTGTTTGCCCTCACGAACCGATCCATTGTCTATCTCCGCCTACGGTGCATCGGTTTCGTAACAGGCTACGATCTCACCGAAATAGAGGGTGTGGTAGTCCTTTGCCGGGTAGAGGTCTTCAAGGGCCGCATCGAGATAGGCAGGGTCCATGGGCGCCTTGAAACGGATCCGGCATTCGAGGTGGATGCCCGGCACCTGGAGGACCGGGGATACCGTCTGCTGCGCCGCCACAGGAATCAGACTGCAGGCCTTGAACTTGTCCAGATCCCGCCCGGATTTGGAGCCGCAGAACATGAGGGCGTCTTTCATGTCACCCGTCGGCACGGTGACCGTGAAATCAGAGGCCTTTTCCATGATGGTGAAGGTGTGGCGGGAGTCGCGCACAGCCACCATGAAGACGCTCCGCTGCCAGATGAACCCGATCAGGCCCCAGCCGATGGTCATGGTGTTCATGGAGTCTCCGGCCTTGACGGTCAGGAATGCGCCTTTTTTAATCCGGGTCGTCACCTCTTCGGAAATGGCAGGTGGATCGCATTTTTTCATGATGAGCTCCTTTTATGGATGATAGAACCAACTCTCCCTTATGTATAATACCCACATCGATGCTAAAAAAGAGGCTCCAAGGACATATCATATACTCACCTGGTCCGACCTGGATTATATGATTCCTCGCAGCTTGCTGCGGGGTTCTCTTATTTTCCTCTCCCCTGGTGGGAGTGATTCGGGACATCCCTGTCCCTCACCCTGAAGGGCGCACGTAAAGTGCGTCCAATTCGGCTATCCTGCCGAATTGTGGATTAAGGAGAGGGAGAAAAGAAAAATTTCCTAAGATACCGCACAGCTTGCTACGCGGAGCTTCATTCAAAATTAGCCGAATATCAAGAGGGTCTACCTGAATAAAATGTTAAACCGACTCAGACACTGATTACGTAAAGTCCCCTCCTCTTCAAGGGGAGGGACAGGGTGGGGATGGGTTAAATACTCTGCTTCCCATGGCTGAGGGGCTCGGTGAGGCACACCTATGCCACCTCACCCTTACGGGAAAGGGCCGGGCAGGTTCACATTATCCCCCTGTAAGGATGAAAATGGGAAACGCCCCCTTTTCTTCTTTTCTTGATTCATTGCGATAAATTCTTTAAAGGCTTGTCGTATGACAGAATGCAGACATCTCCACCTGGTCCTCCTGCCCCCGCAGAAAAGCAGGCTCCGCTGCCGGCACTGCCACTTGACCATCACCACAGATGAACTGTCGGAAGGGTATTGCCCGGAATGCTTTGAGGCTTCAGGCAAAAAGCGCTATGACTTCGATGAAGTCCCGGCAACCGATCAGGAAAAGACCCGCTACCAATGCGAGGAATGCGGCGTCATTATTGAAGCCTGATGAATGACAGGTTGAACAAAATGCCCTGAATAATCTTTAGCATCGTAGATGACGCTCGGATTAATGGATC